>CAYLOF010000061.1:0-8124 GCA_964385215.1 uncultured Thermoplasmatales archaeon | reverse complement strand
TATTGGTCCTAAATGTGTATATGGAACGGTTTTTATTGATGGAGCAATAGCAGATGTCGGTGTCGAGGTGAAAATTGTTATTGATGGGGGCACATTTAATACGACAACTGTTGATTGGAACGGGGCTAATTACATCATTGGCATTCCTCCAGGATATGAAGGAAAGACAGGCTATTTCTACGTAACCTTTAATAATTTGATTCCATATGATAATCAAACTATTTTCCTATCGACAAAAATTGGGTACGTTGTAGATTTGCATGTTGATACAACTGTTCCTAATCAACCTCCAAATGAACCTATAAACCCGTCACCTTTTGATGGTGCAACTGATGTTGATATTGATGCTTCTTTGGGTTGGTCTTGTGATGACCCTGATGGAGATCCAGTGACATATGATGTGTACTTTGGAACAACAAGTTCACCTCCAAAGGTTGTCTCGAATCAATCATCTACTACTTATTATTCTGGATTGATGAATTACGATGCCAAATATTATTGGAAGGTTGTTGCTTGGGATGATCATAGTACTTCAAATACTGGTCTTGAGTGGGATTTTACCACTAAGGAAGAGGTAAATAATCCGCCCATATTCCTCAGTGAAACTCCCTCTGACAGTGCAACGTCTGTGCCTGTTTCAACTTCATCATTGAGTGTTTATATCGATGATCTGGAAGATGATGGTTTTGATTGGACTATTGAAACAAGCCCTAACGTTGGAAGTAATAGTGGCAGTGGTGCTGATGGTACTAAGACATGTTTGATATCAGGTCTAGATTACTCCACGACATATACTTGGTATGTGAATGCTACTGATCCAAGTGGTAGTGGCACCTATACTAGAGAAGTTTACACATTCACTTGCGACGTTGGAAATATTGCTGGCGATATGAACGGAGATGGGAAACTAGATGTGGGTGATGTTATGTATCTAGCAAGATATATTGTCGGTGATCCAGCGTATGGTGTGTTGTATGCTGATGGTGATGTTAATTGCGATGGCAATGTGAACCCTGGTGATGTTATGTATCTAGCAAGATATATTGTCGGTGATCCAGTATTTAGTCCATTATATCCAACCTGCTGATAGGTCCTACATGGTGGTGTAATTCGTCATGTAAGGAGAAAGACTAGGTCGGGTGATTGAAATATTTCAATTATTGCACAGGCATCATTTAATTTACTGGAGTTTTGCGTTTTACCCTGCTAACTCTTTACACATCGTTGATTTATATGGGTAAAGAATACTCTCTATTATCTTTTTAACCTTTTTATGATAGAGGTCAGACATATGAAGTTAATAGGATTTCATGTCCATGTTCTACAAGATTTTTCTCATTCTTATGTAGGGTTTGGGTAACACTTAGAAGAATTTCGTAATTTTCTGCACCCTTCTGTGATCGGTTGCCACCACTTATTTTTCTTGCAACTACGGGAGGACGCATAGCTCGTTCTGCCATATTCTTAGTACCCTCCACATATGGATTTTTTCCAAACTCGAACTTGATCGTTTTGTACCTATGAATTAAATTTTTCTTAGACCCTACAATGTAATTGGAGGGAATCGCCAACTTCTTATAAAGTCAGGTTTAACATTTTTATATTTCCAATATTTTATATGACTAAAATATTACAAGCATATTTATAATATTTTGAACGACAGTTCAAGCGGGAAATCATACAGTTACATCATGGGAGCTAAGTTAAAGTGGAAAATACCAAATGGAAAGTCGAAATCTATTTTCGCGGCTCTTGGATAAGGTAAGGTATGTCAATAGTTGATTTCGCCTTCGAAAAATAAATATTTCTCCAAAGAACATATCCCTTTTTTACTTACAATTTCCTTTACCCATATATATAATCAACTTTATATGTGAACTTTATATACTTATAAATCTCGATTGAAAAACATCGATAAGTTTATAAAAAGGTGAGTTATATGGGGGCGGTAGTGAGAATCATTATTATGGGCTTGATGCGCATGATAGTGGGGGTAAGTTGGATGGTATATGGAATAAATGTTGCTATTGACTATTTGTAAAATAGGCAACCAATATATGTCTCCAAAATTAAAAAAGAAGATAATATAAAAGGAGAAAATAATGGAATGAGGAGGGAAAAGTTTAACTTACCTTCTATTGACTTCCATTAGGGGAAATAGGAAAAAAATAGAAAATAAAAATGAAACTGGAAAAAGAGGTAGAAATATGAGGAAAGAAAGAAGAAAAATAGGAAAGAAGCTGTTGAGCGGCTGCATTGTGTTATCGATGATATTGTCAGCTATGACGTTATTGGTAACATCATCGAAGCCAGTGATAAGTGAGGAAATATCTGAGACTTATGAGCCATCGTTGAGGACATATGGTGAAGAAAATGCTGTATACCCAACGCAATCGTATTATGGTTCGAAAGATTTTGTGTATCCAGAAGAATATGATCCGTTTGATCCAGGTGTCATAGAAAAGGACAGTATCACGTTTAATCCTGCTTTCATTGATGGCCATGGAGGAGAATATGAAATAAAAGCACAAGGAGATGCTAGTGAAAAAATATTTTTACGTGCTTTTTATGAACCTGGTTATACTCATCCAGTGGATGACTTGATGGATGGTTGTTCAGATATAACGTTGTATCCTGTTGAAGAATTTGATGCTATTGTAACAGAGACAACCTACTTTTTAGTGTCACTTTATGATAGAGATCCAACAGTTGGTTATGGCTGGCCAGATATAACTAAAGTAGTTCTTCCATATGCTTCGCTTGATCCTGTAAAACCAGGAATGGATGAAGCAGATCTGTTAGATGTTGCATGGGCCGGCAATATGGGTACACGTCAGTTAACTGATGGAGCAATAGCTGTTGAAAAAGAATTTGAATTTTATGATGATTCCTATGTTGGAGAGACTATACGCTTTATGGATCATAAGATCAAAATTGTAAACTTTGAAAATAATGATCCATCACTTGATAAATTAGATGTTCAAGTTTCATATGTTGGAAACATGAATGATAAATTATCTTCAACAAATACAATTACTGTTGCTTCTGATATATTTGGGATGGAGTTCTTTAATTTCTTTGACAGAGAAAACGATTGGAGATTTGGTTTGGATCCATCAACTATTAGCGATCCCTGCTATCGATGGTATTTGCGTGTTGTTAGTGCTGATGATGACTATCTACGAATTGTACTTGGTCGAGTCTTAGCGGCTGGTGAAACATTCTATGTTGATGGTGTAAGATATGATATGCCCGCTGTTTATGTTGATAATTCCCATGGAGATGATGATGACGATTTTGATGAGTTTGGTGAAGGTGGATTTAAATACATCACTTTTCAGAGTCCTATACCAAAAGGTCAAACTATTTGGCAGTTACCGTTATCTAAAAATATAGATGATTTCAGCCATGTGACCTCTCAGTATCTTGCGTCTCTTCCAAAATATGATTCTGTATGGGTTCTTCCGCCATTTGATGGTTATCATACTATGATTGATGACATTGATCTTGAAGAGCCTTGTAGCTTTGAAAGTTATAATGTACCGTTAGCTGGTTTGATAATTGATGCTAATATGGAAGCATTAGACTTTTATTACATTGATGAGACTATTGAAGAAAGATTTGATTCAAGTCTTACAGAAAGACTAAACACTACTGAAAATGAATATGAAGGATGGGAATGGTATAATGTATATACCATGCCAAATCGATACACAGAGTTTGTTTTACCAAATCAGGAGACACCATTTGATAGTTATCTGGTTGGTGGTATGGCTGATGGCAATGAATATCTTATCACTACTTCACTTATTGCTCCAAACAGTGATGTGAATACTGAACGTAGTGATGAATGCAAATATTATTACGAGCACGAAATATTTGACAGGGTTTGGGATATAGCACTTGATGATGAACGTGAAGAATATTACGAAATGCCAAGATTTGTATATGAATTCGATGCGGTAGATCCTACTGATTTCTACATTAATGAAGGTGGAAATAATCCTTCACTGAGAATTTATGGAGAAGAAGATGTGTTTTATCCAACACAATCATATATGGGTGAATTTGATTTTGTATATGATGATGAATCTGATCCGTTTGATCCAGGTGTAATTATAAAAGATAGTATAACTTTTAATCCTGCTTTCATTGATGGTCATGGAGGAGAATATGAAATAAAAGCACAAGGAGATGCTAGTGAAAAAATATTTTTACGTGCTTTTTATGAACCTGGTTATACTCATCCAGTGGATAACTTGATGGATGATTGTTCAGATGTAACGTTGCATCCTGTTGAAGAATTTGATGCTATAGTAACAGAGACAACATACTCTTTAGTGACTCTATATGATAGAGATCCTACCGTTGGTTATCCTGGTGCTACAAAAGTGATGCTGCCTTACGCTTCGCTTGATCCTGTTAAACCAGGTATGGATGAAGCAGCTTTGTTAGATGTTGTATTGACCGATCATATGGGTACACCTCAGTTAACTGATGGAGCAATCGCGGTTGAGAAAGAATTTATATTTGACGACATAGACTATTCTCAAGATATCATAATGAGCTTTATGGATCACAAGGTAATAGTTACTAACTTTGAAAATAACGATGGAATGGTGATGGATAAATTAGATATCGATGTATCATATATTGGTAACATGTATGAGGCGTTAGCTTCAACTAAAACTCATACCATATGGGAAGATACTTTTGGACCAGGATATAACTATTTCTTTGATAGAGAAAACGATAAGATACTCTTTGGTACTGACCCAGCCTATCGATGGTATTTACATATTGATAACGCTGATGACGATTATCTGAGAATTACACTTGGTCGAGTTTTGTTCGCTGGTGAAACATTTTATGTTGATGGTGTAAGATATGATATGCCAGCTATTTATGTTGCTGGCGATGGTGGCTTTAAATATATCACATTTCAGAGTCCAATTCCAAAATGTCAGACTATATGGTATGATGTTTTATCTGAAAATGTGGATGACTTCAGTCATGTGACATCTCAATATCTTGCAAATCTACCACTATATACACCAGTATGGCTGCTTCCACCGTTTGATGATTATCATGTAATGATTGATGATATAGATTTAGATTACAGTTGTGTTCCATTAGCTGGTTTGCTAATTGATGGTGATAAGGATGCATTGGAATTCTATTACATCGATGAGACTATTGAAGAAAGATTTGATTCAAGTCTATCAGAACGATTACATACTTGGGAAAATGAAGATGAGGAATGGTTCTGGTATAATATATATACAATGCCAAATAGATATACCGAGTTTGTATTACCAGATCAAGAGACACCTTATGATGATTATGTAACTGGCGGTAATGCGGATGGTAATGAATATTTAATCGTTTCCTCACTTTATGCTCCGAATAGTAAGATGGATACTAATCGTACTGATGAGTGTAAATCTTATGATGAACATGAAATTATTACTATGATTGGAGGTGGAAATAGTGGTTCAGGTAATGCTCAATTTGCAATGATTCTTGATGGATCAGGTAGTATTTCCTCTGGAGATTGGAGTATTATGAGAAATGGTGTTGCTGATGCTATCAGAAATTGTTTACCACACGATGGTTCAGTTGAACTTACTGTAATTCAATTCTCTACAGGTACCGCGGGTAATGCACGAGTTGAAGTTGGACCAATTGTAATTGATGGAACGAACTTTGGAACAGTAGCGACTACTGTTGAAGGAATAAGTCAACTTAACGGCCGAACTCCAGTATATGCAGGAATTGATCTTGCAACAAGTACTCTTTTTGCTTCACCTAACTTTGCATCATATCCACGTAAAGTAATAAATCTTATAACAGATGGACTACCAAATGAAGGCTCCCCGGATCCTCAGACAGCTGCAATAAACTCACGAAATAATCTAATTTCAACACTTGGAATGACCGCAGATGAAGATGAATTTGACATTGAATTTGTTGGAAGTTCTGATATCAGCTGGTTTAGAGATAACATTGTTTGGCCACAACCTGGTTATGATACTTGGCCTCCAACAGGTCCAGGATGGATTCGTCAAATATCGACTTATACCGAGTTTTCGGATACAATATGTGAAAAATTCTATTTGATATTTGGAGGCATGTATGTACCACGATTTGCATTTGAATTTGACGCAGTTGATGGCACTGGATTATTCTTAAACGGAGTGGAAATGATGGATCAACAACCCCCTACCGCTGATGCAAATGGTCCTTACGAAGGTGATTGTGAAGGACCAATAATGTTTGATGGTAGCGGCAGTTACGACAATGATGAAGGCGGATCAACTATAGTTCAGTATGATTGGAAATTCTTCTCTGGTGATACATGGCATAATAATATTGGTGCATATCCTTCATATACCTACAATGCAGATGGTACATATATGGTGTCATTACGCGTTCATGATAATGAAGGTGCAACTGATACAGTATCAGTCTTTGTATACATTACTTGCGATGACGATGATGACGATGACGATGATGACGATGACGATGATGATACTGGTGCAAGAATTGTAATGGAAAATGCGTATCCTTGTGAGGAGACTACTGATTATGCATATCTGAAAGCGGAAAATATTCCTGTGGATGCTTGTTCAGTCGAGGTATCTCTTTCATGGGACCCCGATGTAGTATCTGTCATTGATGTTGATGAAGGTGACTTTGAAAATCTGGTTCCATATTTGGATAATGTAGCTGGAACTTTGAATTTGCTTGCATATAATACACTTATAACATCGCTTACTGGAGATTTTAACATAGCGAGAATTGAATTTGGAGCTACTGGAGACAGCGGTGACATGTGTCAGCTAGTAATTGAGGAAAGTCTGCTACTTACCTGCGATCCAGTACCAGATGAAGTTAATCACGTTAGGGTTAATGGAAAGGCTGTAATCTGTGGTCCAAACGGCGACT
Organism: uncultured Thermoplasmatales archaeon; assembly: GCA_964385215.1. Lineage (GTDB taxonomy): Archaea > Thermoplasmatota > E2 > DHVEG-1 > DHVEG-1 > DAOWHD01. The sequence continues at coordinate 1,176 of CAYLOF010000061.1, read as the reverse complement.
CGGATTGCGATGGTGATATGAACGGTGACACCAGTGTAAATTCAGCAGATGTAAGATATCTAGCATTACATATTGCCGGCGATCCAGTATATGGTGTATTATATGCTGAAGGTGACGTCAATAGTGACCTTAGTGTAAATTCAGCAGATGTAAGATATCTAGCATTATACCTTGCAGGTGACCCAAACTATGATCCATTGTGTCCATGATGAATGGCTGTCATATACAATGGTGTAACGCAAATAAGGAAAAAGAACGAAAAAATTAAAGCTAAAAAGCAAGATTGGATGATGAAAATCATCCAATTTATTTTTCTTTCTAATACCCTTGAAGGTAATAAAATGAGGAGAAAACAAAAAAGTGGAATATATATTGTAGTTTTATTGTTAATTATTTCATTGATAACATTTACACCAACGATAAATAGCGAAAGTACTACTATTGTAAGAATGGATGATGTTGATATCCCTATCGATGGAAACGATTGGAGTCCTCTGATGGTTACTGATGTTTCGAATCTTGGTTCATGTGATGTTACCCTTTCATGGGACCCTGATGTGTTAACTGTAACAGATGTAAATGATAGTGACTTTGATTTTATGGAGTATTATTTAGATGATATAGCTGGTTTTTTGAGTGTTGTTGCATTTTCTTATGATGCTATGAATGGTGATTTTACTATTGTAAATGTTACATTTGAACCTGCTATGGGTGCTTCTGCTGGTGATGAATGTGATTTAGATATTACAGATAGTAAACTTATGCTTTTTACTGCAGAGCCATATCCCAGTAAGATTGCGCATATAACTATGGATGGTACAGCTCAGATTTATCCTACTGGACATACAGTGATTGTTTATATAGAGGATGTTGATATCTCTGATGATGGAAGCGATTGGGGTCTTCTGAAGGTAATGAATGTCCATAATCTTGGCTCATGTGATATTAGTTTTTCATGGGATCCAAGTGTAGTTACGTTAAAAGAAATTATTAATAGTGATTTTGATTCTATGGATTATTATGTGGATGATGTTGCTGGTGTTCTGAATATAATTGCATTTTTTTATGATGCTATGAATGGTGATTTTACCATTGCAAATATTACTTTTGAGCCAGCATTGGGTGCTTCTGCTGGTGATGAATGTGACCTAATAGTTGCTGATAGTCTGCTTTTAA
>CAYLOF010000060.1:0-8142 GCA_964385215.1 uncultured Thermoplasmatales archaeon | reverse complement strand
GAAGGATCTCGTGATTTGTCAAGAGATTCCATCTCTGAATTTTTAGTAGATGGCATTCTAGTTCTTGATTTGGATACAACAATGGATCGCAGAAAACTAACGATACGAAAAATGCGCGGTACAAAACATACGTTAAAACCTCATAACATTGAGATAGGCGAGCGAGGAATAAGTCTGCTATAATATTCTTACAAAATGTATGACCAAGGACAAATCTGAGGCAATATGATGGGAGATGCACCGGATATAGTAGAAGAGCTGAGGAAACAGGAAAGACTCGGTAATTTTAATAGTAAATCTCAGGGTACAGGTCAAGATACACACGGATCTAAAAAAATATTGAACGGTAACGCCTACAAAACTACGTTATACAATAGTGAAAATTTTAAAAATTCTGGAAGTAACGAATCATATGATCTCAGTGGATTGACAAATGCAATTGAAAATAGCATTATGTTGTTTGAACTATCCCCTGAAACTATCATAGTCACAGATGACAAGGGAAATGTCTTAGACGTAAATGCTAGAATTTACGACTGGCTCGGTTATAAAAGGGGGGAAATTATTGGAAAGAATCTCTTTGGTTTGCCGTTTTTTACCGATAAATACAAAAATAATGTTTTTGATTTTTCCATGGATGCAATATTCAGTGAAAAGATTTTTCCATATGAGATTGATTTTACTACAAAGAGCGGAGAAAAACGGGCCGGGTCAATACATGCCGCACCGATAAAAAATAGTAAAAATAAGATATCTGGAGGTCTGATAATGATCTCCGATGTTACCGAAAGTAAGGCTGCAAGAGAAAATATCAGTAAACTCAGCCAATTCCAGGATAGCGTTATAGACAATGCCAGTGTTTGGCTTAGTGCTATGAATTTAATGGGAAATGTTGTAATATGGAATAAAGCTGCAGAGATAATCACAGGCTACCCGCGTGAAGAGGTACTTGGTCGTGATAGTATATGGGATTGGCTAAGTCCAGATGAAGCACAGTATAAAAGAAATATTACCGCGAAGGGAGTTACACATATCGAAGGCGAGGTGTTTTCTCAAAATTTCGAAACATTGATCAAACGCAAGGATGGAAACATCAGAACCGTTTCTTGGGACTCTTGCAATATCGTAGACAATACAAGAAACCCGATAGGATCTGTTACTCTCGGTCTTGATATAACAGACCAAAGGAAATCAGAGAAAAAAATTAAAAGACAAAATGCTGAACTAAAAAGACTCAATCGCATAAAATCAGATTTTTTAAATGTAACCTCACATGAACTACGTACACCAATGGTTTCAATAAAAGGATATGCCCAACTTTTATCCGACCTATCTCTCGGAAAAGTTACCAATAAGCAGAAGAAGGCACTTGATGTAATTCTCCGAAACACAATTCGCCTGAACAAACTCGTTCAGGACATTCTTGACATTTCAAGACTTGAATCTGGAACTATGAAATTCCTTCCAGAAGATGCTGATATAGGTAAAATGATTAAGGAAACTGCTGAGACCATGCAATCTTCTGCAAATGAAAACCAGATAAAGATCAATACTAGTCTGGGAGACAATCTACCAAGCATTGTCATTGATTCTGAGCGAGTAAAGCAGGTGATAGTTAATCTTGTAAATAATGCAATAAAATTTTCCCCTTGCGAATCAGATATCAGTCTGCAAGTCAAAAAAGAAGGGGAGTATGTATTATTTGAGATTCAAGATTTTGGTAGGGGAATACCAAAAAATAAGATAGAAAAAATTTTTGATACATTTTATCAGGTTGATTCTGCAAAAGACAGGAAACTGATGGGTGGTGCAGGTTTGGGTCTTGCCATTTCGCGGGGAATTGTAGTTGCTCATGGAGGAGATGTATGGGTAGAAAGTAAAGTGGGCAAGGGAAGTACATTTAAATTCACATTGCCTCTAAAGCCTGTTGAAGATATGGAAGAAAGATTCAAGAGACTTAATATATTCTCCCCATAAAACTTCAATTAAATGAACTTAAATCATATTACCAAACAGGAGGGGGAGAATGATGTTTTCATTCTCTAATATCTATAGTATTCAGATTTGTAAGGTCCTTCTACATCTACACCAATATATTCTGCCTGATCGGGCCTAAGTTTTGTTAATTTAACTCCAAGCTTTTTAAGGTGCAGTCTGGCTACTTCCTCATCAAGTATTTTTGGAAGCATATAAACTCCAATTTCATGATCCCTTTTCCAAAGCTCCATCTGTGCAAGGCACTGGTTGGTAAATGAACTGCTCATGACAAAGCTTGGATGTCCTGTTGCACAACCAAGATTCACAAGGCGCCCTTCGGCAAGCATGAATATCTCATGCCCATCTGGAAATATGTATTTATCCACCTGTGGCTTAATGTTTATTTTTTTTATTCCTTCTATTTGCTCCAACTTGCTTACTTGAATTTCGTTGTCAAAATGCCCAATATTGCAGACAATTGCCTGATCTTTCATTTTTTTCATATGTTCAGCAGTAAGCACATCTTTATTTCCAGTAGCAGTAATAAATATATTTCCTTCATCAAACGATTCTTCGATAGGCTTAACCTCATATCCTTCCATGGCAGCCTGCAAAGCACATATCGGATCAATTTCATTGACAATTACTCTTGCACCAAACCCTCTCATTGATTGGCAGCAGCCTTTTCCAACATCCCCATAGCCGCATACAACAACAGTCTTGCCAGCAACCATAACATCTGTAGCTCTCTTTATCCCATCTGCAAGACTTTCTCTGCACCCATAAAGATTATCAAATTTAGATTTTGTAACAGAATCATTTACATTAAATGCAGGGAACAATAATGTGTCGTTTTCCATCATTTGGTATAGTCTATGTACTCCTGTAGTGGTCTCTTCTGAAACTCCTTTTATCTCTTTTAGAGTTCTTGTCCATCTTGTAGGATCATTTGCATATGTTTTCTTTAAACGAACCATAAGTTCTCTGAAATCTTCACCTTCATTGCTATAATCCTCATCTAGGAGTGATGGATCTTTTTCAACTTCCACTCCCTTGTGAACAATAAGTGTTGCATCTCCTCCATCATCGATAAGAAGATGTGGGCCTTTTCCATCACCAAAATCTAATGCTTTCTGGGCACATTCCCAGTATTCCTTCAAGGTCTCTCCTTTCCAGGCAAAAACAGGAACGCCGGTTTTAGCAATTGCAGCAGCAGCATGATCCTGCGTTGAGAAAATATTGCAGCTTGCCCATCTTACTTCTGCCCCTAGTTCAACCAATGTTTCAATAAGAACAGCAGTCTGTATGGTCATATGCAAGCTTCCCATTATCCTTGCACCTTTCAGGGGTTTTTGAGGTCCATATTTTTCTCTTACTGCTATAAGTCCTGGCATTTCTTTTTCAGCAATTTCAATTTCCTTTCTACCAAAATCTGCAAGGCCGATATCTTTAATCTTATACTCTTCTGTTTCTAATACCATCATTACAACACCTTTTTTACTTTAGTATGAGCTTAGCGTCAACGACACATAAATCATCCTCGTAGATAAATACGGGATTTAAATCCATCTGGTCAACATGTTCGATTAATTCTTGACCAATTTTTGATACTTTAAGGAGAAGTTCTATAACTAGTTGTTTGCTTGCTTTTATGTTTCTAAATCCTTCCAACAGTTTTTTTCCCTTTATTTCTTCAATCATTTCCTCTGCATCATATCTGTCAATTGGAATTATGCGGAATGTCACATCTTTATATAGTTCAGTGTAAATCCCACCGATTCCACACATAATGGACAGGCCAAATGTCGGGTCTTGAACAAGTCCAATGATGATCTCGACACCCTTTTTTTCCATCTGATCAACAAGAAGATTTTCTTTTGGGAATTTTATCTTAAATTCTTTGAATGTTCTTTTTAGTTCGTCCATGTTTTCAAGGCCTAGTTTTACACCGCCTACGTCTGTTTTATGTAAAATTTTACTAGAACAAACTTTGAGTGCCACTGGAAATGAAAGTCCTAAATCATCTAAATCTTCTAGTCTGTTTACTACTTTGTATTTTGTAGTTCCTATCTCGTAGGCATTTAGTAGATCCTTTACTTCGTTTTCTGCAAGTGGTCCCTTTCGTTCTAGAATTTTTCCAATATTTTTTTTCATATTCATTTCCTTTCTCTTTCGTCAATCACACGTTTAGCCTTTAAACCTGTTTGAGGAATATCATTCGGAGGTAAAATTGATATCTTTGGAGTAAATACAATTACTGATTTTATATTATTCTTTAAGCTTTCTTCTAGATTCATAGACTCGATCTGGCTTAACTGTGTCTTACTTTCTACCTCTACCGTAAGCATATCAACATTGCCTTCAGTGGTAAGTATCATTCTCCAGTTGCCACCAACGTCTTGGTTTTTCATTAAAACAGATTCAATTTGGCCAGGATATATGTTTGTTCCACGGATGATTAACATGTCATCACTTCGCCCTTTGATTGTTGTATGTTTGACATGGGTTCTTCCACATTCGCATACTTCCTGATCATAGAGCTTTGCGATATCTCTGGTTCTGTACCTTAAAAGGGGCATTCCTTCTTTTGTAAGCGTTGTAAGAACAATTTCGCCTTCTTCCTCAACTTCTACGGGTTCCAATGTGATTGGATCTATGCATTCTATTAGGAAGTGGTCCTCCCATAAGTGAAGTCCATCATGTTGATCGCAGTCTGCTGAAACTCCTGGGCCGCACATCTCTGTTAGCCCATAAATATCGTGGACATCCATATCCCAAGCATTCATTATTCGCTTTTTTAAACCAGGGGTAAACATTTCAGCCCCAAAAAGGCCGTTTCTAACATCGAGTTTCCTCAGGTCTATGCCTATTTCCTCTGCCACTTGAGATAGCCGCATTGCATAGGATGCTACGCCTGAAATAAATGTGGTTTTATAGTAGTCCATTAGTTTGAGTTGCCTTTCTGATTGCCCTTTTCCTGAAGGGATAACAAGTGCACCTACCTTTTGTGCACCGTAATGAAATCCAAAGGCACCGGTGAATGTTCCATAGGGTATAGGGTTCTGGAACACATCTCGTTTGGTAAGACCAGACATGGAAAGGCATCTGGCCATCACTTCTGACCAGACTTCAATATCATTTGGAGTGTAACAGACAGTGACAGGTATGCCTGTTGTTCCAGATGATGCATGCAGTTCGCTACAATTATCTAAAGATGTGGTCATCATGCCAAAAGGTGCGTTGTCTCTTAGATCACTTTTAGTAGTAAGCGGAAGTTTTCGCACATCATCTAAAGTTTTAATGTCATCTGGTGTTATCTTTAGCTCCTTGAATCTCTTCTTATAGAACGGGATATTTTCATATACATTTTTCACCGTCTTTTTCAAGTTTTTTAATTGTATTTCCTGTATTTTTCTTCGAGGCATTGTCTCCATCTTTTTATTAAAGAAATTGTCCATTGGGATTCCCCCAGACGGGAATAGAATTATCATTATTAAGTCTGATGTGCCAAAAAATATTCTTTGATGACAAAAGTTTTAAATAAAGAACCTCCTTCCTATGCCTTCATCAACTCTAAGGAATGGTGTATAAATCATGGTAAAAAGTATGTATGATCATGTCAGAGAGCAATGGAAAAAACCTGATACTTCGTTTAAATCTCCGCAACAGCAGCGTCTCATACAATGGAGACAAGAAAAAAATTTTTCTAGAGTTGAAAAACCATTGAGAATCGATCGGGCAAGATCCTTGGGATATAAGGCAAAACAGGGATATATTGTTGTACGGGCAAGGGTAAGGAGAGGCAGTCTAAGAAAACACCATCTAAGATCTGGCAGAAAACCGGCAGCAAAAGGTATTACAAAAATCACGGCTGCAAAGAGTATACAAAGGATAGCTGAGGAACGTGCATCAAAAAAATTCCCCAACATGGAAGTTTTGAACTCTTATTGGGTTGGTGAGGACGGTAAACATCATTATTATGAGATCATACTTGTTGATCCATTTCATCCTGCCATCATAAAGGATGCAAAGATTAATTGGATTTGCGCTCCATCTAATACTAGAAGAGTTCTGCGTGGTAAGACCAGTGCAGGTAGAAAAGGTAGAGGACTCTATTACAAGGGACGGGGTGCTGAGAAAGTAAGACCCAGCATACGAGCCAAAGCAGGAAGAGGAAAATAAAATCTGCTATGCTTTTTATCTTACTACCATAACGGGTTTATGTGCATATTGCACAACTTTATTTGCAACGCTACCAATTGGATAATGTCCTAGTTCGCTTGCTCCCTTACTACCTAGCATTATCAAATCAACGTTTAAGTTATTTGCAATATCGATAATTTTTGCGGCAGCATCTCCATTTTCAACCACCCCAGAAATTGCAAAATCGTGAACTCCAATGTCCTTAATGATGTCCTTTATCAAACGATCTGCCTTTTTCTTCAGTTCTTCGTATAGTTCTTTATCTACAAAATTTTTATCATATGGGTTGGGGATAACAGCAAGTAGAATAAGTTCGCCATATTCGGAAATAAGCATAATGGCTTTGTTAAGCGCATATTCAGATCCTTTAGATCCATCAATTCCTACCAGAATTTTGTTCATAAACTTACTTCTTTCTCCATACTGGACCATCATCTGTATCCTGTATTTCGAAGCCGATATCTTCCAATTCTTTTCTGATATTGTCCGAAGTTTCCCAGTCTTTACTTTTGCGAGACTCCTCTCTAATTTCTAGAAGTCTGTCCAGTAAATCTTCCGTACTTTTTTTATCTGTATTTCCCTCATATTTTAAAATAATTTCTTGAAGCTTTCTTGATTGAGAATCTCCTTTTAAATCGCCTGGGGCAGTTTTAGGTTGAAACAAGGTTAAAACGCTCCCCAGTTTAATTAAGGTATCAAGCGCATATTTACAGAGTTCTGCATTGGTATTGGGATTATTTTTGAAGTATTTGTTGCTTTTATTAACAAAATCAAAAAGAATGGCTACAGCTTCTGGGGTGTTGATATCATCATCCATGGCTTGCTCAAAATGTTCATTAAAGCTATTCACCATCTCGTAATATGTTTTTTCCTTTTCGTCTAAACTATCTCTATTGATTTTGGCAGAGGCACCGTCTGAAAAGCTTTCCAGTTTTTCTTTCAATCTATGAATTCTATTAAGCCCTTTTTCGGCATTTTTTAGGCCTTTTTCACTGAAATCTGGTGGACTACGATAGTGTGCCTGAGCAAAGAAAAAGCGTATAATCTCCGGATCCCACGTTTTGAGAAGATCCCTTACGTTGATTATATTCCCAAGAGATTTTGACATTTTTTCTCCGTCGACGGTAAGAAGACCTATGTGCATCCAATATTTGGCAAATGTCTTTCCAGTAGCAGCTTCAGCTTGGGCAATCTCGTTTTCATGATGTGGGAAACGAAGATCCATTCCACCGCCATGGATATCAAATGGCAATCCTAGATATTTACTGCTCATTGCAGAGCATTCGATATGCCAACCAGGCCTTCCCCTGCCCCATGGGGAGTCCCAGGTTGGTTCGTCAGGTTTTGCTTTTTTCCACAATGCAAAATCAAATGGATCATGTTTTTTATCATCGGTTATTGTGTATGCACTAGTTTTCATTTCATCTAATTTTTGACCTGATAGCTTTCCATAATCTTTGAACTGTTCAACGGAAAAATAAACATCCCCTCCTGATTCGTACCCGTATCCATTTTCAATTATTTTTTTGATCATCTCTATCATATCGGGGATTGTTTCAGAGGCTTTAGGATATAAGTCTGCTCTTTTTATACCGAGATCATCCAGATCTCCAAGGCATCGATCAGCAAAGCTCCGTGAGTATTTTAGAGCATCGACGTTTTCTTTGTTTGCAGCTGCAATTATTTTGTCATCAACGTCTGTTATGTTTTGAACATAGTTTATTTCATATCCCTTGTATTCAAGATATCGTCTTATGACATCAAATGCAAAATATGTACGAGCATGACCGATATGTGCATCGCTATATACAGTCATACCACAAACATACATCTTTACTTTGCCTTTCTCTGTAGGAGTAAATTCCTCCTTTTTCCTGGAAAGTGTATTGTAAATCTTTAGAATCATATTTACACAGCGATTTATCCAGAATGGGAAATAAACTATATACTTTTCTAAGATAA
>CAYLOF010000059.1:5526-8156 GCA_964385215.1 uncultured Thermoplasmatales archaeon | reverse complement strand
CTACATCAATTCCCGCTATTTTTGTTTTTGAAAGCCTACTAGCAACATCAAATGAAATTCCTGCACCTGATTCCTTTACAACTACAGGAGTGTCAAGATCTTCTGCAAGTTTTTTTATTGCATCAAAACATCCTTTTGCGTTTGATTCTCCTTCAGACATTACCGCCTCTTGCAAAAAATTCAGACAAACGATAAAGACATGCGCATCAATCATATCAATCATTTTCTGTGCATTATCAAGTGTTTTCTTATGTCCCCATGAAACAATCTGAGATGCTCCGATATTTGCAAAACGCAAAGGAACATCATAGTCCTTAACAATACCATAGGTTTCTTTCAATTCCGGTTTTTCGAGTGCTGCCCGCTGGGAACCAACGCCCATTCCTATTTGGTATTTTTCTGCTGCAGCGGCAAGATTTTCGTTAATTTTTTTAGCTTTGTTATAACCACCAGTCATACTAGCAACAATCAATGGTGCCCCCAATTTTTTTCCAAATACTTTCGTAGAAATATCGATATCATTTTTATTAATCTCTGGAAGAGCATTGTGCACAAGTTTTACATCATCCCAATAATTATCACTTGCTGAGACAGTTTCATCTATCGAAATTCTCACGTGTTCGTCTTTTCTACTTTCAGTCTGATTCATCTCTTGCCTCCATGAACAACAGTGATTTTAGTTTTTTCTCCGATTAATGTCTTGTATAGCCGTTCATGTTTATTACCGTTTAGTAAAACAGTGTCAATGCCACTCCCAGCCAATTCACTGATTGTGTTAATCTTTCCCTTCATTCCCTGAGTAACATCAGCATGATCATCTAAAGACGTTGTCAATCTTCTTAATTTCTTGGGTGCTATCGAAGCTATAAATTCTGCATTTTCATTCGTCTTTGGGTTTGAAGTATAAAGACCATCTTCATCTAATACAAATATTACTTTTTCTGGTTTGAAATATTTTGCAAGTGCTTTAACAAGTAAATCCCCAGAGCAAATTGAAAAACCAAGTTTTTTATCCAATGCCACATCACCAAATGTTACTGGAGTGAAGTGCTTATCCAAATAATCCTCAAAAATCTTGTAATTCATTTTATCCAAATTATGATTATTAAGTCTTAATGTTGAATGTGGGGCTATTGAAACAGCAGGGACTCCATGGTTGTGTAGAGAATCTAGAACAAGAGAGTTTAATTTTTGGACCATTGCATGAGTAATAGAAAAACCCTTGATTTGACTATAGTTTTTGTATCCGTCGTTCAATTCATATTGCTTTGCAAGGATATGACCAAAGGAACCTGCACCGTGAACCAATATAACTTCTTTGTCCGCCTTATTGATTTCCTCGGCCAAATTGTCCATTACATTCTGTTGAAAGCATTCTTGTTTTGATTTTTCAGTTATCACACTGCCGCCAAGTTTTATGATGAACATAATTTGCTAAATACATTAAACTCTAAAAAGGATTTTCATAAAATATTCCATTTTTGGCCAAATATGCTGTAATCACGAAAAGATCTAGCGAGATGGATTTTCGATAGGTTCTTAGACAACAGTATTTTATTTTTTAGTCGACATTGACATTATGGTTTTATCTTTGTTTTGCTCATGTATAAGCCAAAGAGCTATGGGCATACCTCTGGAAGGATGTTGCATTGTAGTTTGCATCCAATTATCCAACTCTTCCTCTGAATGTGTATCGTAACAGTCCTCGCATAAAAAGTGTTTATCATCAAATACTATTCCTGAAGGATTTTCATCTAGAGCGATCTTACGATTACACATACCACATCTTTTTTCAATTATACTAACACCACCAAACCAAATTCTTCAAGTTATATATTTCAAACAGGTTTATAAATGCAACCATTCTTAACGCAATGAAACAGTGAGCCTGTGGTTAAATAGCAATATTATAAAGATCAGCCGTAGCGAAACAAAAGATAAGTTATAAATCATTGTAATAATATCCCCCTAAAAATCATGTCACAATAAGTCAAACGGTGGAAGAAAAGGATGGATGAAGAACTTAGTAAAAAATCACATAAAAAGATCCGTGTAGTCGATCTCGAAGGGAAACCAAAAATCGCCTATTTTTCAATGGAAATAGGAATTGACAAACGCATGCCTACTTACAGTGGCGGGCTTGGCGTTTTAGCCGGTGACACAATTAAATCATGCGCCGATTTAAACATACCATTGGTAGGCATTACATTACTTTCTGAAAATGGTTATTTTTATCAAAAGCTTGACAAAGACGGGAATCAGACAGAGCTCCCTGCAAACTTTTCCGTTTCAAATTTTCTGAAGTTACTTCCAAGTAAAACTACTGTGACGATTGAGGGAAGAGATGTTGATATTCGTGCCTGGCTTTACCGATTCAAAGGTATAAATGGCTACATAATACCGGTCTTTTTCCTTGATTCAAATGTAGAGGGGAACAGTGAATGGGACAGAAACCTTACAAAACATCTGTATGGCGGCGACAATAAATATCGCCTTGCACAAGAAATCATTCTTGGCATAGGTGGCATTCGGATGCTTCATGCTTTAGGGTATGATACAATCGATAAGTATCATATGAACGAGGGGCATGCTGCTCTTGGGACTCTTGAACTATATCGCCAGTTAAATGA
>CAYLOF010000059.1:2718-5426 GCA_964385215.1 uncultured Thermoplasmatales archaeon | reverse complement strand
GGTCATTCCATAGATTCCATTACAAATGGAGTCCATACAGCCACGTGGGTTTCTGAACCTTTTCAAAAACTTTTTGATAAACATATGCCTTGCTGGCGTTCAGATCCATATGTTCTTAGATCTGCTTTTAGCATAAATAAAGAAGAAATATGGCATGCCCACATGGACGCGAAGAAAAAGCTTATTGATTTTGTTAACGAAAGATACAATGTAGGTATGAACTATAATGATTTTACAATAGGATTTGCCCGTAGACAAACCGCCTACAAAAGACCTGAACTGCTGATTTCTGATCATGAGCGGCTAGAAGAAATTGCCGAAAAAGTAGGACCTTTGCAGATTATATATGCTGGAAAGGCACATCCAAAGGATGAATCTGGCAAGGAATCAATAAAAAGGATATTCGAAACTATGAAAACAATTAGAGGTAAAGTAAAAATAATTTTTATTCACAACTACAACATGACTATTGGTAAAATGATGACCGCTGGAACTGATCTCTGGTTAAACACGCCTAGACGACCGCGGGAAGCCTCAGGAACTTCAGGAATGAAAGCTGCACACAACGGAGTTCCACAGTTTGGCACTCTTGATGGTTGGTGGCTTGAGGGATGTATAGAAAATATTACAGGATGGTCAATTGGTCCAGAAAAAACAGAAGATAATGAATCTGATGATGATGTTGATAGAAATGATCTTTACAATAAACTTGAAACATGGATAATGCCCAAATTCTACAATGACAGAGATAACTGGATACGGACGATGAGGAGTTGTATTGCAATAAATGGATCCTTTTTTAACACAAATAGAATGGTTCAGCAATATGTATTAAACGCGTACTTCATGTGAGGTAAAGATATCCTCATACGTTGGGGAGATATTTTCAATATCTTCGACCCATGCACGAAGTATTTCAGCTACGCTCCAAGCCTGTGCTATGCACCCTCTAGGAGCATATGGGGAATCTCCGTCAAATATCTCATATATCGAGCCATCCCAATTCTTGCCAAACACATGAAACATAGGTTCTAGAAAATTCTCAAATGCATGTTTTCTCCATGTCGGTTCATGGTTTTTTACTTTAACAAAGGATTTGATAAATGGTCCCATTAACCATGGCCATACCGTTCCATTATGGTATGCAATATCTCGATTATACTCGCCAAGATAGCTTTTCTTATATCTCGAATCATCAGGTGATAACGTTCGCAATCCAAAGATGGTGACTAATTTTTTTTGAACTTCTTTAACAATTTTCTCCTGCAGTGTATTATCAATCATAGGAAAATCAAGAGAGACAAGGAATATTTTATTGGGTCTAAATGACAAATCCTTGTTATCAATCACATCATATTGTTGGTTAAACTGTGAATTAAAACTTTCTTTTACTTCTTCTGACAAATTATAGTAATCGTCATCTTTTCCTGACATTCTTGCAAGTTTGCTCATAATTCTAAGTGCATTGTACCACAATGCCTGAATTTCTACTGCCTTTCTCGTTCGGGGCGTTGGATGATAGTCGCCGAGTTTTACATCCATCCATGTGAGTCCAGGTCCATGGCTTATGAGGAAATCATCATCCATACAGATGCCATAATCGGTTCCGTCCACATAAGCATCAATAATCGACTTCAACGTATGCCATATCTCATTGAGAAAAACACGGTCATTTGTATACTTGAGGTATTGGAATACACGGTCTATATACCATAGAGCTGCATCCACCGTATTATATGCTGCTTCAGAATTTCGATCCATAAAAACATTTGGAATTAAACCGTCATGGCAAAACTCTTTCAATCCCAGTAAAATTTCTTTTGCGATATTGAATCTACTTGTCACAAGTGTAATTCCTGGCAAGGATATCAACGTATCTCGCCCCCAATCTCCAAACCAGTGGTAACCTGCAATAACTGATTTACCTGCTCCTTTTCTTACAACAAAGTTATCGGTTGATAAAACCAGTTTTTCAAAATCACTTGACAGGCCTGTCCGATTAAATAAATCCTTTTTTCTCCGAACTTCTTCAGAATATAACGATGAAATATTTTTACTGATTTTATTTTCGAGAGAGAAAATTAGATAATACTCAGTAGATTCTTTGATTTCCTTAAAAAAATTTCCAACATATAAGTTATTGTCAATATGAGAATCATTTCTCTCTCTGTCCTTTTCGTAGTAGAATTCCTTCCAGTGCTCCTTTGGTTTATACGTAGAATTGTGTAACATTATTTTTATCGTTTTCTCAATGTTACTTGGAGTTATGCAAACTCCATTTTCAAAAATATCCTGTCTAACAGAGAATTTATTATGATTGGTTATATCATAAAAATGTCTGGAATTTATGACAGGTGCATGGGTAAATGTTACTGGTTTGTCTGTTTTAATGCTGTATCTAATGACAGATACATTTTTACCATGAGGCATAAAAAATGTTTTTTTTATGTTTACTCCCTCAACATCATAAGAAAGTGATGGAAATAAATCATAACTGAATCTTCCTTTGACGTCTTTTAGATTATAGATTTCATCGGTAATCTGAATTTTATCTTCTACATTAGAAACAAAAACCCATCTTTCAGTAGGAGGATTCAAACTAGCAATGAGCAGACCATGAAATTTACGAGTGTTGCTGTTAGAATGTGTCAGTGATGCATAACCACCAAGACCATTTGTAACAATCCATTCCCTCATCTTTTTCCTTA
>CAYLOF010000059.1:0-2618 GCA_964385215.1 uncultured Thermoplasmatales archaeon | reverse complement strand
ATCCAGCCTGCATACTTATCTGCGGTTAATGGAAAACCTGGCCAGTTTCGAGATGAAAATCTGAAGCCAATGTCGTCACTCAATGAATAATTTCTCAACAAAACCTTCATATTTGAATTAACTGGCTTATAAATATAGTTGGGTGAACGCCAATGTAATATTTTCTCAGTGCCTTCAGTTATAATTCCTTTATACCCCATATCTCCAACTTTTTTTGCAATACGATTATCGTAAATCGCCTCAGTATTACGAAAAACCCTTGGCTCATAATTGAATATCCTCTTGATCATCTGCCGATGCATTTTTACCTGTTCTTCAAACTCGTCAAGGTTATCATATAAGCTTGAAAGTGAGTGAAAATAAGTCTCTTCAATTAAATCAACAGCACCTGTTGCAAACAATTCTTTGAAACTGTCAATAACAGAAGGCATAAATTGTTCACAATACTCAACAAATGTACCTGTGATACTAAAAGATAAACGGAATTTGCCGTCAGATTCATTAATTAAATTTAGCAACAAATTGTTTGTTGGAAGATAGCATTTTTTCGCTACTTTTTCAAATATTTCGTGATTTAATTTTTGGTTAAAATAGTTTGAATGGGATGCATGATCCGCACCGATATTGAAAACCGAAAAATGATTTAATCTCATGGGTTGGTGAACTTCAAAATACATGCATACTGATGTCAAGCTAAATCACCCTGTTATATACGTCAATAGTTTTATCAGCAACACGCTCCCATGTAAACAAGTCAATTTCACGTTTTCCCTCTCTAGCTAAAGTCTTATGCAATGGATCATATCTGAGTAAAGATATGATCTTGTTTGCCATTTCATCGGTATCCCAGAAATCAACTTGCAGACAGTTCTTGAATGTCTCAGCAACACCCGCAGTTTTAGAAACAATAGTAGGTGTACCGGCTGAAATAGCCTCAAGTGCCGTAATACCAAAGGGCTCGCTTACAGAAGGCATGACATATATGCTAGCAATCCTGTAAATATGCTCAACCTCTTCTTCGGTCAGAAGTCCAGTGAAAATAACATTATTGGATATGCCCATATCCACGGCTTTATCAATCAAACCAGGGAACATATCTCCCATTCCAGCAACTACAAAACGAGTGTTTTCCCCATGTTCCAAAACTTTTTTAGCAGCTTTTAAGAAAAATTCAGGGCCTTTTTGGATAGTAAGTCTACCTAAAAACAATACAATGTTCTGCTTCTCTCCTTCACCAAGAGGATAAACTGCATTGTGAACAACACTGATTTTGTCTGGGTTTATCCCATATTTATCAACGATAACTCTCTTTGTGAAGTGACTTACCGCAATGATTCTGTCAGCTTTCTCCATGCCTTCTTTCTCAATGTTGATAAACCAATCATTTGGATATAGCCAACCAGATCGATCGTACTCAGTAGAATGAACACTAATGACGAGGGGAATGCCCATCTTTTCTTTCAATGCTACCCCTGCTTTCATGGTAAGCCAATCATGACAATGAATCAAATCATAGTTGCCTTTGACTTTTTCGGCGACCAAATCATTATAACGATATACGCTTTCAAAAAACTGGCCAGGAATCTCCTTATCTTCAGGGCGATCATATGGAAATATTTCAGTTTCTCCAACCTCTTTAATAACCAAATTATTCTTATCGCTGTTAGCATTATGTTTGGTTTTGGGCATATAGAAATCTACAGACACATCTTTATCTGCAAGGCTTCTAGTGAGTCCGTAACAGTGGGTACCCAACCCGCCTGCCTTGAATGGCGGGTACTCCCACCCTATCATCGCTACTTTCATCTATTGCCTCTTAGCTTAATATTTAATCCCTTCCACACCCATATGGGTCTTCGAATCTAGACCAAATTAATTTCTCTTCAACCATTTAATAACTAAACTTAAGTTATTTTAAACTGTAAATTTGTTTCTCATTTTCACATATTTTATCTTCCCTTGCAAGCCAGCCAAGAGCAGAATAAATTTCTTTTTCATCAGTTCCCGCTAATCTTTTAATTGTGGAAATGTCAGCTTCCCCCCAGATATCCATTATTTTCCATACTGTTCCTGCAACAGCACCTATTTCATGATCTAGATTTGTGTTACCCAGTCTGTAATAATCATCATTTTCTTTAAATATTTTATCTTCCCTTGCAAGCCAACCCAACCCAACATGAAAATCCTTGTCATTTATCTTCGCAGCTCCTAACAATTCCCTCTTTTCTAGCGTACCTTTTTTATTAAGGACATTCCATATCTTCCCAGCATTATCCCCAAATTTTATTTTTATATTCCTCACAAGCATCCACCAAGTTGAAATGCATTATAGAGAACAACAATATAAATTTATCTAAAAAAGCAGGAAAAATGTATACAAAATTATGAGGATTGTTTTAACCTGAAAATCGTAAGTGTATATTGTTTCTAGCCACAATTAATGATACGGGCTTGTGGGGATTCTTTCCTCTCTTTACTATAGTTCTGCACGACAGTCACCTTTTATTTAATATGTTGTGCACTACTGTTTTTTGAGTCGTCCATTCCTCCGTGCCAATCACGCTTGAGGGCACGGCTCAACCATGATCCTTTGTTATCATCCCAAAGTCTGTGCAATT
>CAYLOF010000058.1:4364-8175 GCA_964385215.1 uncultured Thermoplasmatales archaeon | reverse complement strand
AAGTGATGAAAATGGAGAAATAAAGATTTCAAAACGGGATATCTTTAAACCCCTCAATAGAAGAAAGAAAAAATAAGATAAACTTTTATATTAATGCCCTATTTATAACGCTGTTAAAACAGTTTTTTAACTGTTTGGAAACACTTGAATATAACGATAGAAAAAGGATGGATACTCTAACTACTGTTTTTTCTATCTATATTTACGTTAATTCTCACGGGGAGTTTATAATTATCATGGATATGTCTTTCAAAAAAGACCGTCTTTCTCCTGTTCAACAGGAGTACTTTCAGTTACCCAACAGGAGTAGTTATAAGGTATGCAACAGATATGGAATTGCTTCAAAAACCCTATTGGATTTTGGTTTAGAAATTGACCAAAGGAAGAGCGAACTTCCCTTGGTCTGGAGCAATGATAGTATGAATATCACAGCCCCGAATGAAACAATAAAGATTGATGCTGATAAACCTTTTTGTTGCACACATTGCGGTAGCGAGAATTACATAAGATATGGTAAGGAAAACAACAAACAGATGTACAAATGCAAAGACTGCAAACGTAAGTTTGTAGACAACATGTTTTTTGAGAGGTTGAAAGCTGATCCAAAAATTATTTGTCTCACCCTTGATCTTTATTTCAAAGGAGTAAGTTTACGCAAAGTTGCAGATCACCTTAAACAGTTCTATAAAATCAATGTTGTGCATACTACAATCCTTAGATGGATAGAACGCTACATAGAAATTATGGACAAATACGTTAGTCAATTTCAACCACATTTGGGTGCTGTCTGGCATGCAGATGAAATGATGATAAAAGTTAATGGTGACTGGTTTTATTTGTGGAATATAATGGACGAGTTTACACGCTTTCATTTAGCATCTGTTATATCAAAGGAACGTGCAACAAAAGATGCAAGAATGGCATTTCAAACAGCTAAGAAACGAAGTCATGGCGATAAACCAAGATGCGTTATTACAGATGGTTTGCAGTCATATAATAAGGCAATCAAAAAGGAGTTTCATACCGTAAAAAAAGAGACTATTCATATTGGTAACACTGGTATTCGTGGTAAGTATTACAAGAACGCTAAGTTCTATAACAATATTGTAGAACGTCTTAATGGTACTGTAAGGGATAGAAACAAAACCCAACGTGGACTGAAAAGCGAAGAATCTGTTTTTCCTAAAGGTCATCAACTTTACTATAACTTTATTCGACCACATGAAGGATTGAACGGATATACACCTGCACATTTTGCGAATATCTATTTGAATTTAGGAGATAAAAAATGGGAGAATTTGTTAATGCAAAGTATGAAAAATCAAAAGGAGAACACCGTAGATGCAACACCGTAAAAAGAACACCGCTATATGCACCAGAACCCGGACGTACAATATCTAACAAAAATTAGAAAATAATCTCATAAAACCAATATTATGGAACTACTGCGCTGCAGTAGTCAATTATCTAATACATCCTTTTTTGTTTTTATATCTGATGAGTTTTCCATTTATGATTATTATCTTTTTATCTCTTTTACCACATTTCTTTTCAATAACATATCACTCATATTCTTGGGCAAGGATATGATGTCTCCTGCTCTTAGATTATACTTCTTTGTATCAGTTCCGATAAATTCAGGTATGTTTTTAGTTACCATTACCATTTGATTGGTATTATCTTTTTTTTCAATCCTGGTTTCTTCCTTTTTAGTTTCAACATTTTTGTTATCTTTTCCTCTTTTATCCTTGGGCCTTCCTTCTAAAAGTTGTTCACGTGATTGTACCATTAGTTTTAGAGTTGAGTCAAATAGATTCCTTTCTGCATCGATAAGATTTTTAAGATCTGGTCTACCTCCACGAGCCTTTGAAATTGCTGCAAGTAAAATTTTTTTCTCACGATGTTCATAGATGTTTCTAATGATTTTATTCGTATTTTGTATTTCATTTTTTAGAAGCATTTGTTTCTGAGATTTCGATTCTTTCTCAAGCCTACTATTGAGGGCGTTTATGTATTCTGATAAATCGCTGTAAAAATGATAATCAATTTTTGTCAACATTGGTGATTTTCTTTCCATCTGTTGGATTTTTCTCAATGTCTTATAGTTAATTTCATCTGTATCCATCTGTGCCTCTATACATTATATCACAAAATGTGTTAAATAAATTTTGAGTGAATTGTATGTAATTTTTCAGCAAAAATAAAGAGGCATAACTTGATACCACTTTTTATTATAAACACATGGAATTTATCTAACAATAGAGAAGGTGAAAAAGAAATGCCCATAGTAACGATCAAAGACGTTGATATCAACTATCATATATTTGGGAAAGGAAAGCCGTTGGTTCTGATAGCCGGCCTTGGAATAGATAATGTGTGTTGGATTCGGCAAATACCGGCATTTAAAAAATTCTTCAAAGTCATTGTTTTTGACAATAGAGGCATAGGTAAAAGTACAGGAAGCGCGGGGCGGTATAACATTAAAATGATGGCCGATGATGTTGAGGGTTTGCTAGAGCATCTTGACATTCATCAGTCACATATATTGGGCTCTTCTATGGGTGGAATGATAGCACAAGAATTTGCCATTAACTATCCAGAAATGGTTGACAAACTTGTGCTGTGCTCAACATTTGCCAAACCGCGACATATGGTGGAAAGTATCACTAAAGGCATAAGAGATCTTTTGGAGGGCAATGTAGAGAACATATTTGAGATAAACCCGCATAGGATTGTTTTTGAAAGGCTTTTTAACTTTTTCCTACAGCAATTGTTCACAGAAAAATACCTAAGAAAAAATAGACAGATGGTGGAGGAGACCTGGCAAAAGTATCTCTCTACTGGTACATATGTCGAGACATTTTTAAAACAGGTAGGAGCAGTTCATAGACATGATACTCTTAATAGACTTAAGCGTATCAAAGCAGAAACTTTGGTGCTGACTGGAACAGAGGATATGCTTGTCCCGCCAGAATGTTCGGATGTTTTAGCAAAAAAAATACCGAAATCAACATTAAGAAAAATTGACGATGTGGGGCATGGTTTCCATTTTGAAATGCCAGATACCTTTAACAAAATCGTTTTAGATTTTTTATTAGACTGATTGGAACAATCGGGATACTAACGTCTTTTATGAAATATTTGCCAATTTCTTTCCAATCAAAAAGATAGCCAGATATGTAGGTACTTCATTTTCACCTTGCTTAAGATCAAACTTTTCTTCTTTTATTCTCAAATGAACGTTTTGATTTAAGTCAACTTTAACAGATTCGTCAGAGAAAACAACTGCATCTCTCAAAGGGTCAAAATCTTCTAGTTCATCTAAGGTAATCCCTACTACCTTTAAACCTGTCTTTGCATGTAAGGATGCAGGCAATCTAATCAGACGTTTTACATCGCAGGTCACAGGTTCATCTGTTTCACCTGCGCTCATTAAAACAGCTGTCTTTCTAAGTGCGCTATTGAGGAAAAATTTCCTAATTGTTTTTGATTGATCTAACCTTCCTTCTCTGATTCTCTTTAACCTTTCCTCAGAAAGATCTGATAGCAGTTTTTCAGCAGCATTCTTTTTTACTCCATATTCCTTGAGTTTTTCTATTGGATATTCGCTCTTTTTTATCTCATCTACTATCTCTATTAACCCTCTACTTATTCTGCCTCTCCATCCCGGCTCTGTTGGTTTGGGCATTATTAATGTTTTCTCACTTGGAACAGTTCTTCCTCTTATTTTTATTGTACTTGTAACGTGTTCGCGAAAAAGAATCGAATCTTTCAAATCACGTCCTGTGATGTAATCTACAATTTCTCTTCT
>CAYLOF010000058.1:0-4264 GCA_964385215.1 uncultured Thermoplasmatales archaeon | reverse complement strand
AAAGAATCGAATCTTTCAAATCACGTCCTGTGATGTAATCTACAATTTCTCTTCTTTCGCTACTATCTAGGCCAAAGATTTTCGGATCTTTTACATGACAATGATATCCCCTGCCTCCACTGAAGTAAAGTTCAATATTCTTTTCGTCAAATCCAAAATCACCCAATAAAAAATCACTTACAAGTTTGTAAAACTCCTCTTTTACCAGTTCTAACTGCCGTTCATAACTTAGCTTATCTGCATTTGGAAGATGATCAGAATCTAAATCAAAGATGAGTTCTGCGCCCATCCAGCTTTTTTCCTGCATGGTCGGTGCATCTGGTGTTTGATAATATGCAGTGGAATAATAGGCATGTGCTGGAGCCCTTTCTGCTAAAAAGTTTTTTAAATTTATTTTTTTGCTAAAGGAAAGATGTCTCATCATCCCTCTGCCACCAAAAAGGACAAAGGCAAACTCCCTTCTTCCAAAGCGATCGGGAAGCTCAATCTTGCTTGTTGTATAGTACCCTCTAAACTTATTTTTTTGAAATTTTATAGATTCTTTTGAGGTAAAGAAATTGTCCATTGTAGAGTTCATATGGTCTTTTGGTCTATAATGTTTATTCTAGAATAATCGAAAACAAAGTATAATTATTCAGATAAAGTTTTATGACAGACAGGATATTACAGATATCGATGAGTGACATTATAGAAGATGAACTGTCTTCACCATCAGTTATAAAAAAAATCAATATGCTTGATTTTGATTACGTTCCTGAGAAACTTCTGCATAGAGATGAACAACTTCGTTTTCTTGCCCAGATGTTCAAGACTGTTCTATCGGGTGTTGCTCAGAATGTCGTTATAAAAGGCCCTGTTGGTACTGGGAAAACCGTTATTGCTAAAAAATTTTGCAGGAAACTTGTTCAATCGGCACGTGGGCAGGGAAAAATTATTGAATACGTTCACATCAATTGTAGAAAACGATCAACGGATGCCATGGCCCTACTTGGTATTTTAAATCATTTTGATTCACGGTTTCCAGATAGGGGTTTTTCTGTACAGGAGATGCTTGAGGTTCTTCGTAAGCAACTCCAAAAAAGGGATGCCCAGTTATTGGTTGTACTAGATGAGGCTGATGCGCTTCTTAAAAAAGATACATCCAATCTTGTCTATAGTCTCACAAGATTTTCAGATGAATCGTCAATGGATAAAACTCCTATTTCTCTCATTTTGATCTCTCAGAAGGATGTACTTTCAATGATGGATTCATCTTCACTAAGTACGTTTAAGCGTAGTAATGTCCTGTCTTTGGATAAATACACTAGAGATGAATTATATGGTATCGTTCAACAGCGTGTAGAGTTGGCTTTTCATTATGGTGTAGTCCATGAAGATTGTGTAGATCTCATAGCAGATATCTCTTCAGAATGGGGCGATGCACGTTTTGCAATTGAACTTTTATGGAAAGCAGGTATTGCAGCGGATCATAACCATGTTCAAATGGTAACACCTGAACATGTTCGTGCTGCTAAAGCTGAAACATATTCTGTTGTCACTGAATCAAAACTGAGAAACCTAGAGCGTCATCAGCTTTTAACCCTGCAGGCCATTGCTAAACGGTTAAAAATAGATGGAACTGCTTATGTTAATACGGGCGATGCCGAGAAAACATACGCTGTGATGTGTGAAGAGCATAGTGAAAAAGCAAGAACACATACCATGTTTTGGAATTATCTAAAGGCAGTAGAGAATGCAGGTTTTATCAACATTAAACTCTCAGGTAAAGGACATCTTGGTACGACACAGTTGATTTCACTTCCAGATATTCCTGCTAATGTTGTCCAGGATAAGGTGGAGGAGTTACTCCAATAGATTTTTTCCAAATCTACAATATTTCCTTAGAGGGCATTTGACGCATTCTGGTTTTGTTTTGCATTGGTTTTTTGCAAGTATGACAATTAGTGCATGTAACTCATTGTAGACTCTAGTTATCTCTTTTTTTGAGTATTCTTTGCACAAATCTTCTTCAAAATATTGTTGGATTTCTTCATATGAGCTATTTGTATTTAATGGTATACGTTTACAGATACGTTTTGTATATGCATCGACAACAAATATTGGCATGTTCCCTGCGTATAGTATTATGGAATCAGCTGTTTCTGGACCAATACCGTTTAACGACAACAACTCCTCTCGTATGTCTTTCAATTCTCTATTAAAAAAGTAGTCTAGATCATTGTTGTATTTATTGTGTAGATATGTTGATATATTTTTTACTCGATTTGCCTTTTGATTAAAAAATCCAGATGGTTTGATCATGTTTTGTAGATCTTTAATATCGATCTTTACAATCTTTTCGATATCTAGCACGTTTTTTGATTTAAGATTCGTTAATGCTTTTTCCACATTTGACCATGCTGTGTTTTGGGTTAATGTCGCTCCAACTATAATTTCGAACCGTGGGTCACTACCGTTTTTTTCGTGGTAGCTTTTATCCATGGGCCACCAGTTTTGATGGCCAAGCTCTCCTATGAGTTTTTTGTATAGTGTAAATGGAGTTAGTTTCATTGTTATTTACACCGGTAATTTGTTGTCTACTATGTATTTTTTGTTTTTTCAAAAATATATACTAAAAATACTATAAATTTAAATCCTCAAAAGTTTTATAAATAGGTTATTGTTAAGTTATAGCGCATTATGGAGATGTGGATGAGATGAGGGATGACCCAATTGCAAAAGTATTGGATGATTTATTGAAGCTGGATGACATTTTTGCTTGCATGGTGGCTCGACAGAACATGATTAGTGTTATGCCAAGCGATGACAACGATAGTTTTAAACCAGAGATACATGACGTATGGGATATCATACATCGTGCCATGGATGATGTGTTCAGTGTAATTCGCGAATATTCTCAGGCCGGTCTTACTGAAATGGAGTTTCAGATGCAGGATTACGAGGCATTATTTTTTGTATTTCCAGATACTGAAAATGCACTAGTAGCAATTATACCTGCACTTGCAAATAAAGGTTTGATTGAAGTTGAGATGGAAAATTCCAGACGTGAAATTTTAAAAATCATGGATGAACCCGAAAAGGAAAGAGAAGTAGTCACGGCTTAAACCAAAAAAAATCGTGAATAGGTTGGTTACATGGCAAAGGAAAAGTTAGAGGCTGCAGTTGGCATGTCTCGTAAATGGGATGCAAGAGAAGCAGGAAAGGAAGTCGCACGGTCTGCAATTGAAAAATTAAGCAGTCCTCCAGATTTCCTTGTTTTATTTTCAACAATTCATTATAAAGATTATGGTGGTTTCCAAGAACTTTTAAATGGAGTTTACGATGTTCTCCCAGAAGATGTTCCGCTTGTTGGTGGAACAGTACGAGGATTTTCAAATACTTATGGCTGTTATGCTAGAGGTTCTACTTTGCTTGCAGTTTCATCTAAGAATATGGATGTTGCAGTAGGGATTGGGAATAATACTAAAAGAAACCCTAAAAAGGCAGCAGTAAAATGTGCTAAGATGATAAAGAGCGGATTAAAAAATAGCATTTACGAAAGTAGTTTTCTGTTAAATATTATTTCAGGGTCAGAAGTGCCAAATATGCCGCCACTTGGCAGAAAAAAAATAATTGAACCCGGTGCCACCCCTAAAGCACTTATGAAATTGTTTTCTTTTTCTCAATATACTCTCCAAATGGGAGCAGCAAGAGATGAAGAAGTAACCGAGGAAATGATTTCTCAACTGCCTGAATTTTCAATGCTTGGAGGTGCAACATTAGATAATGGACCCAACTTTCGAAGTTACCAATTTTGTAGAAAGGAAGTATTAAAAAATGCCATTGTTTCCTTGGGGATAAAGACAAATAACAATTTTTTTGTACAATCGACTCATAATATGATAAAAACCAGTATTACGTTTAAAATAACTAAAATGAGTAAAGATGGTAGAATAATCCATGAAATAAATGGGAAACCTGCTTTAAGTGAATTGCTACGGTTATTAAATTGGCCCAAGGAAATTTTAAATGAAGATACTTGGTTAAAAACAACTTTTTATTTCCCCATAGGTGGAAAATATAATAAAGATGATAAGGACGATGTACCTCACATAATTGGCATAATTCTTGGCGAATCTTTATTATTGACATATAAATCAAAAGATTCAAATGCTTCTATTTTAACAATTGATGGAAAGAGATTGCTTGATACTATTGATCTCAACTTCAGTTCATTGAAAATTAAACCAGAATTTGTTTTGATATCATCTTGCACTACCCGTTT
>CAYLOF010000057.1:0-8389 GCA_964385215.1 uncultured Thermoplasmatales archaeon | reverse complement strand
AGTGATGAAAATGGAGAAATAAAGATTTCAAAACGGGATATCTTTAAACCCCTTTTATCTAAAAGCTACCCTGCTCACATATTTTTTATTATAATTGATTATACCTATGTAAAATGCGAGTAGCACTAAAATTTGCCTACGATGGAAGAAAAGTTTATGGCTTTGCACGTCAACCAAATGTTGAAACTATTGAAGGAACTCTTATTGATGTGTTAATAAAATTGAAATTTATTTCCAATCCGAAAACGGCTTCATTTCGTGCTGCCAGCAGAACAGATAAAGGAGTTTCTGCCCTTGGAAATGTTATCGCTTTTAATACAGATAAAAAGATACAAAACATACAAAAAGATTGTAATAATAATTTAGATCATATTCTTGTGTATGGAATTAAAAAAGTGCCTTCTGATTTTTATCCAAGATATGCAAAACAAAGAATTTACCGGTACTATCTCAACAAAAATGATTATGAATACAACCTCTTAAATCCAGCAGCATCCTTATTTAAAGGGACCTATGATTTCTCTAATTTCGCACGTGTCGAATCTTATAAAAACCCAGTGAGAACAATTGACGATATTAATGTTTATGAATCTGAAGATTTTTTTGTCTTTGATTTTTCCGCTCAAACCTATCTTTGGCAGCAAATAAGAAGAATGATATCTGCAATTGAAAAAATTGCAAAGAAGAAAATAACAAATGATCAAATATGTAATGCGTTGAAACACCCTGGTAAAACCGTTGATTTTGGGTTGGCTCGGCCAGAGCCCTTGATTTTAAGAGATGTAATCTATAAATTTAAATTTGAATCTACTGAATGTTTAGAAAATAAAAAAAATGAGTTCGAAAAAACTCTCATAAAGGAAATTAAATATCTTTCTTAGAAAATCTCCAATAAGATAGTAATGAAAAACCAACAATCCAAATTAGCAATATAAGGACCATTAATCCACTTGTATAAAATGAGGGGTATTGTAATTGAGGGGCGGTTGAAGCAGCTGCTGTTGATATGTTTCCAATATTTAACGTCACTAATGCTGAGTATGCCGACATTGGATTAATTAGTTGCACGAGATAATACCAATCTGGCGCGTTCCCTGCAGCAATATCTGAAAAAGCTGCGCCAGCAAAAGCAATTCCTGTAAGAATAATGGGCAGAATCATATTAAAAAAGAACCAAAGAAATATCGCTCCGCCGAGCGCTGCAGATCGTTTTTTAAACAATGTTGAAAAAAAGAATGCAACATTTAAATAAACAAGTCCAACTAGTATAGTTGCCCCAATAAAAATGAGATATTGTATATAGTTTACATCTGGGACCATGATTCCAATAACAATGCCTGCAATACCAAATCCTACAAGAATGGTAAACGAAAGTACACTTCCAAGTCCTAATATTTTACCAAAAACAATCTCCAGTCGGCTTGTTGGTAAGGAAATCATCATATTCATTGATCCCTTTGCAATTTCCCCAACAATTGCTGCATATCCAAGCATTAATGCAATAATTGGAACTAGCAATTGAACGACACCTATCATTAAGGCAATCGTCATTCCTAGATCTTGCCATCCTTCAAAATAGTATGCGCCTAATGCTGACATTGCAACTGTCAATGCTGCAAAGATAATAGTCATGAAGATAATCCAAAGATTTCTTACAGTATCCATGACTTCTTTTTTTGCAATGATGAAAACAGGGTTTTTAAAAATATTTTCAATAAGTTCATTCATGGTCAGTCCTCCGTAAATTTCATAAAAACCTCTTCAAGCGACGGCTCCATATTTTGAATGTTTACAATGTTTCCCCCTGCTTTCTCTACTGCAATGATGATTTTAGATTTTGCTTTTTGATCACATACAATATGTAACATAACTCCGATGGATTCAACGTTCTCAACACCCTCAAGATTTTGTACAGATTTCACAATTTTTTCATTTGTTTTTTCAAGCTCAAGAACAAGTTTTGGTTTTAGATTCAGCTTACTTCTTAAGTTATCCACGGTATCCTCTGCTACAATCACACCTTTATTGATGATTCCAACTCGGTCACACACTGCTTGTACTTCAGCAAGGATATGGGATGAGACAAAAACGGAGGATCCTTTTTCCTTCATTTCTTTTATTTTATTTCTTATAAGTGCAACGCCTCTTGGATCCAATCCCCCAGAAGGCTCATCAAGTATGAGTATAGGTGGATTTCCGAGTAATGCTCTTGCCATACCAAGTCTCTGTTGCATCCCTTTTGAAAACTCACCCACTTTTTTATTGACAGCATCTCCTATCCCCATTTCTTCAATAAGTGGTTTGCATTCTGATTTTGGAACATTTTTCATTTCAGCATAAAAATGAAGATTTTGAAGAGCAGTTAAATTATCATAAAAAGCGACTCTTTCTGGAAGAAAGCCAACATATTTTTTTGCTTCTTTTCCGTTAAGTTTAATGTCATATCCTCTGATTTTGATTTCACCTGAATTGGCATGAATTAAACCAAGTATTGCTTTTATTGTTGTTGTCTTGCCTGCTCCATTAGGCCCTAAAAAACCAAATATTTCTCCTTTCCTCACATTGAAAGATACGTTGTTTACTGCTTTTAATCCATTAAATGATTTGACAAGCCCACTTACCTCCATTGCAATAGGCTCGCCTGTTTTCATTACTTGTTTACGCTCGCCTGGAAAAACATATTTTCCTTTTGTATTGCATTTAGGGCATGTAAGAATGACCCTTTCCCCAGGTTCACCAGTTATTGTTGTTTCATGTCCGCATTTGGAGCATTTAACAGTCTTTGAGATCATTTATTTACCTCAGTTTAACAATGGATGATAGGTTGGATATATATTTCTATTGGATGTTTTCGTTAAAGAGTGTCTCAACATTAAGGCAAATCTAGCTATTTTTCATTATTTTTTCTTGCCCTTCAAAGCCCTGTATAAAAAGTAAACCAGTCCACCATATACTACAGCAGAACCAAACACAAGCATTGCAATTGCAGATAAAGACAAGGTCATGTTTTCACCTCGTTTCCTTTCATTCTCATAAGAATGAATGACAGTAATAACGCGATTGTAACTGGTGCCATACCTCCTATCAATATGATCCACCATGGATAGCCCATATATGGGTTTATAATATTATCAACCACGGATGCAGCTAATAGTATGATAAGGATTGCAGGTATTACAAATTTTATTAGCAGATCCCACCATCTGCCGATTAATACATCAGATGTTTTGTTTGCATGATCGCGCAATCGATGAATGTTAAACACCCACCCTAAGATCAAGCATTCCACTAGACCTACTGCCACAAGGCCAAAATTCGCCACGAAGTGATCTAACATTTCTAGCCAATATATGCCACTTCCCGTTGTAAATATTAAACTTGCAAAAAAACCAAGCGTGCACATTATTGCTGTGGCTTTTGCTTTTGTTATTTTCCATTTACTATGTATCCCAGATGTTATTGGCTCTATCATGGAGAATGCTGAGTCAATTCCGAATGTAAGCAATGCTATGTAGAAAATAACTCCAAATAGTGCTGCTATGGGTAAAAGGGATATGGCTGTTGGGTATGTTACAAAGATAAGATAGGGGCCTGCGATGCCTAGGTTTTCTATACCAATCCCTTGAGATGCTGCAAGATAACCAACTATGGAAAAAACGGTGAAACCAGCAAAAAATGATGTGCCTGCATCTGCCAAAGAAGCAATAATGGCATTGTTCGTAATATCTGATTTTCTCTTTAGAAAACTGGCATATGTTATCATTATCCCTTGAGCAACTCCCAATGAAAAAAATACTTGTGCATATGCTGCAAGCCATACTTTGGCATTAAGCAGCTGTGAAAAATTAGGTGTGAGATAATAGCTTATGCCTTCTATTGCACCAGGAAGTGTCAAACCTCTTACGGTGAGTATTATCAACAGAATGGTAGGTATGGGCACTGTTAGAGCTACCACTTTTCCTATGCGCTTAACTCCCTTATAAAGAATGAGAAATATGCAAACCCATATTGCTATGAGACCAAGTAAAACAGGGATTCTAATTCCTCCAAGAATGAGCGGACTGCTGGTCACACCTAGAAAAGTTTTAAGGAAGAACTGTTCGGCATGCATGCCCCATCGCAAGTCTACTGAATATACCATATATGAAAAGCACCATGCCATTATAACAACATAGTAAGAGGCTACCATAAAAGGAGTAAGTACAGCCCACCATCCTGCCCACTCCCATTTTTTTCCAATTTTTTTAAAAACATCTGGCGGAGACCCTCGTGCCCAGTGTCCAACCGAGAACTCAAGAATCATCAACGGAATTCCTGCTGTAAAAAGCGCGACAAAATAAGGAATCAGAAAAGCCCCACCTCCATTTTCATAGCAGACGTAAGGAAATCTCCAGACATTTCCTAGCCCTATTGCAGAACCAACTGCTGCCATGATGAAGGCAAACCGTGAATCCCAATGTTCATTTCCAGCGATGGTATCTCCCTCGGATCATTATAAATTTACGATTAATATTATAAATATACCATTATTTTATAATTTCTGTTGCAACTCCATTTGTCTGTATAGCGAATGGACAGCTTGGCTGCCAACTGAAAAATATATATGTCAAATATCTATTGAATCCAGCATAGTTATTACCAGTCATATGATTTTGGGGATGAACTAATGGCTAATAAAAAACAACAAAACGATACAACAGCTCCAAAGAACATTTCAAATAAAACACATGCAGAAAAATATTTCTTCTTAGTAATTGGAATCCCTATTGTATTCTGGGCGTTTGCATTTCCTCTTATCAAAATTGGCCTTGAGGAGCTTTCACCAATAAATCTCACAATTATGCGTCTGTTTGTTGTGTGTTTGATTTTCCTTGTATTATTGATTTTGCAACCAAAAAAGCTCTCAAAACTTCAAAAAAAGGACATTCCATCCCTTTTTCTACTCGGGTTTTTTGGTGTTGTTGTATATCATTTAGCTTTGAATTATGGGGAGCTATACGTCTCAGCAGGTGCTGCTAGTTTAATTATTGCAACCATTCCATTATTTGTAGTTATTTTGGCAGTATTGTTTATCTCAGAAAAGATTACACTAAATGTAATGTTAGGGATTGCCATATCTTTAGGCGGAGTAGTTATAATTTCTACATTCGGGAACAAAGATATCGCCTTGGAGATACAATATCTGTCTGGCGCTCTTGCAGTTCTTGTGGCTTCTTTGGTAGCTGCAGGGTATACTGTTGCAGGAAAAAAGCTACTTCAAAGATACTCAGCATTATCGCTAACTGTTTATGCATTTTTAATTGGAAGCCTAGGCCTGATTCCTTTTATTTCACCTTCTCTTTTTGAAGAAGTGATGCAGATGTCAGCGGTTGGCTGGGGTACGGTTCTTTTTCTTGCACTTTTCCCTACAATTATATCATATACGCTATGGTATGTTGCACTTGAAATTAAACAAGCATCCGAAATCAGCGTTTATCTTTATTTCATGCCTGTGTTATCAACAATAATCGCATACTTTTTGTTAGCTGAAAAAATTACCTTGCTATTCGTTCTAGGGGGTGCTTTGGTTATTATTGGTCTTTATATTGTAAATCTGAGTAAGCGGCCAATTAAGTTGAGATAAAATGAAAAACCATAGTTAACTCTAAAACCTAAACGTTTATTATTACCAAATTATTC
Source organism: uncultured Thermoplasmatales archaeon (assembly GCA_964385215.1). Classification (GTDB taxonomy): domain Archaea; phylum Thermoplasmatota; class E2; order DHVEG-1; family DHVEG-1; genus DAOWHD01. Next base: position 2,710 of record CAYLOF010000057.1, on the reverse strand, counting down.
ATGCTTCTCTAGCGCAGGGGTAGCCAAGCCAGGTCAACGGCGACAGACTCAAGATCTGTTCCTGTAGAGGTTCGGGAGTTCGAATCTCCTCCCCTGCACCTTTTTGTTTGATACGAAGAGATTAAAAATCAAATAATTTTAATTCTTGAAAATATCAATCTACTCTGCCCTACGTTTTAAAAAAAGAACAATAACTGCTGTGATTAAAAGCACAAATAAAACATACGGCGGGATCCTTATTTCTTCTTTTCCTCTAAATTCTTTGTTATCCAGAGCGGCATGTGGTACTTCCTTCATTGCCCCATTGCTGTATTCATAGGTATTTTGTAGACAATTAAAGCCCAGTTCATATTCGCCCTGATCAATGAATTGCTTTCCTTTCTCATATTCTTCTTCAACTTCCAGACTGCTTTTCCCAATGGCCGTTGCTTCATCAATTCTTGACCCGCAAATGCTTAGGATGATATTTTCAATTATTTGGGTAATAGTTGATGTTCCAGATATATTTTTTAAATCAGACAATGCATGTTCCATTATATCTAAAGAAGTTGAATAATTTTTCTCCCATATCCCCTCAATTAAATCTATGATTTTTTCCTTATCATTTTGATTATGTATTTTATTAATCTCTATCCAAATCTGTTCTGTAAGCCATGCCTGTAGTTGCACATTTGTATCAAAAATTGTCAAAAATTCAGAGACGTCCTCCTCTTTTCCTATCAGCTTTGTTGCTATTTCCTCTAGAACATCAGTCTCATAGATAAATACCTCCTCGGCATTACTGAAACAAGTTAAGTTATCGGCCCCATAGATATTAAAAAGCTCCAGTGATAGTGCAGCAGCATCGCCTGTTTCGTAAGGATCGAAGATATCATTATCACATATGTGAAATGGAACATATATCGAAGAGCAGGCAAGATTTGCTGAAAACCAACCGCCACTAAGCACTTCGTAATTTTCACCAGGGATTTTATAGATGGCTACTGCCTCATCTTCATATCTCTCTTCACACATCGGCCGAAGGCCATCAAGATCCTTGCTTCTAAGACGAGACCAATTTATCATATCTCTAACAGTAATAGAACCATATTTGGAATTTATATGCTTCATCATTTCATCTTCCCATGCCTTGAATTTGTAGCATAATCTAATTTTTGCTTTTTTGCCATTGATACCTAGCAACTCCACGCTATAATCTCCAACGGTTTCTCTCTCGCCAAGTTTTATCTCAACATTGTTACCCATGATCTTGATTGTTTTATAGATAAATTTGAAAAAGGGAACTTGCCGAACGACGACCGAATCTTCATCGATACTAACAATTTTTACCCCAAATAGAGAATTTAATCGGAGTACCTCTCCTTTTTGAATATATGACTCATTTTCTAAATCAAAAGATGGAGCAATAGGAAGCCTCTTATGAATCTGAGTTTTCCATAGTTCTTTAGGGTAATTCGACATTATCCCAACGCCATCATCAATCTTTTTTATATCATAACGAAAAGCATCTGCCTCGATGATATAGCCACTGGTTGGCCCCACTATAAAAAGATTTTCGGATACTCCTGTAGCATGCATTTTATCTACAGCATCTTCAGTAAGCAATGAAACCGCTTCATCAATGTCATCAGCTTTTTCGCAGGCATATCTTATCCAGTCAAAATCGTCCCAGGCATTTTTAGTCGGATTTATCCAATTTGAATTTGAATCTGCATCACCAAACGCTAAGCCCGTATGGGTAAGAGCCATCCCTGCTTTTACAATGTTTGGAATGACATCATCTTTAGATGCCACTCCAATATATTTATGTTGGACAATAGAGTTCATTGATTTTCCAGTCCAGGGATAATGATAGATGTACTCATATCCTTCTGGGACAATACACAACACTTGAAGACCAGCCCTACTCGGATCTCTGACTTTCAAAAGAAGATTATAATCTCCTTCTGTTGAATCTCCACAGGCCATTAAGTCTTTGCAGCCCTCAACACCAAAAGGCAGCATAACATTAAGGAGGAGAAATGATATGAATATAACAGAAACCGTTCTGCATTTATACATACAATCTTTTTAGTATTGTATTGTAAATATAAAAAGATTACTTGGAAAATGTCATTTTAGCTACATTCTGGATGAAAACCATAGTTTATATAAACTTCCGCATCTAGAATTTTTACCAAATATTAATGTAATAAAATATGCTATCGGCTAGTTGTGAAATACGAGCTAATCCTGATTAGATATGGAGAAATTGCGTTAAAAGGCAAAACCACTAGAAGATATTTTGAGAATGTCTTGGTAAATAACATAAAATCAGCATTAAAAACCGAAAACATAACCAATGCAATAAGAAAAGAATGGGGAAGAATATATGTTTTCACTAGTCAAATAAAAGAAAGTATAGACGTATTACAGAGGATTTTTGGTGTAACCTCTTTCAGCCCGTCACTGAAAACAACGGCAGACATGGGTGCTATTTCTGATTTTGCTATAGACATTTCAAGAAAGATTTTGACAAAAGAAAAAAGCTTTGCGCTTAGAATTACCAGAACTGGGAATCATGAGTTCACTAGCCAGGATGTTGCAATTAACATTGGAAGTGATATTGTCGGTGCAACTCATGCAAAAGTAGATTTGAATACACCTGATTTTGAGTTGTTTATCGAAATACGTAATGAAAACGCTTATCTTTTTACAAAAAAAATCCGTG
>CAYLOF010000056.1:0-8533 GCA_964385215.1 uncultured Thermoplasmatales archaeon | reverse complement strand
CTAAAATCTTTCTTTTTTCTTTCTATAATACCGAAGATATTTTGAGGTTCGGAAAGTAACATCTTACACTTCAAATATAGTGCTACCTAGATATAGCATATGCCTGTAAACTCATCAATAATGTTTTATATCCGGAAAGTAATTCATCTGTTGGTTCCGTAATGAGAACCACCTCAACTGGGATGCGAAGATGGGAAATAAATCAGTGCATTGTATTACTGCAGAGTTTGTTACTATTATGAAAGATATACGTCCTTTTGAAATGTTGTTTTTGGAGATGGTTCTTTGAATGATGGCCCTGATATTGTAAAAGAATTGAGAGAGGCTGAAAAACTAGGGGTGCTTCAACATAAAGTACAGAATGCTTATGGGAAATTAGAAACAGTGGAGGAGAAACCTGAAGGTATTCCCAATAAGACAATTGGTTTTGCTGATGATTATGTTGAAAGTGGCGAAGGAACATGTGTCATAAGTGACAGAAATAGAAGAGCAGGTTGTCAAGATATTGAAAATAAGTATCGTTTAATCGCTGAGACTACAAGTGATTTAATCTGTACAACCACTTTTTCTTTAAAACCAGTTTATACCTATGTAAATTCTTCATATGCAAAAACTCTTGGGTACCATCCAGAAGAAATGATCGGTAAGAGCAGCCTCGATTTCATGCATCCAGATGATAAAAAAGATCTTACTCCTATCCTTAAAAAATATTTTTCGATGAAGGCTAAAAAATTATTTACTGGAAAAGAACATGAAATTGTCGAGAAATTTGAATGCCGTTTGAGGGATAAATCAGGTAATTGGCATTACTTGGAGAATACTGCAAATATTCTTGGTAAAGAAATTCTATTTATTTCAAAAGATAACACGGAGAAGAGACAAATAGATAGTAAACTGAAAGAAAGTGAAAACAGATATCAAACGGTATTTGAAAATACTGGTACTGCTACAGGAGTTTTTGGAAATGATAGTGTAATTACAATGATAAATTCTGAATTTGAAAAACTAGTTGGTTTTACAAGAGACGAAGTTGAAAATAAAATGCATTGGTTCGACTTTGTTACCGAGGAAGATAAGAAACGAATGTTTGAATATCATGAGCAGAGAACCAAACATATGGGGAAACCGCCCAATGAATATGATTTTACTATTGTAGATAAAAAAGGTAATCTGAAAAAAGTTCATTTGAGGATTGGATTAGTTCCTGGTACCTCTAATAGAATTGTGTCACTTATTGATATAACAGATAGGGAAAAAACAATTGAAAAAGTGAGAACTACCTCAGGGAAACTTCAGAAAATCATTAATGCGTCACCTTCATCAATAATTACAGGTGACAGTGAAGGAAAAATAACGGGATGGAACAATGCAAGTGAAAAGATTTTCGGATGGAAAGCCGATGAAGTAATCGGTAACTTTAATCCTACAGTTCCTGAGGGTATGAAAGAATTCTATTTGAAGACAATTAAGGAAGAACAGATAAATCTAGAGATTAAAGCTCTAAGAAAGGATAACTCGATGATAGATGTTTTCATTTCATCGGCGCCTTTATATGACAATAAAGGAAATTATAATGGTTCTCTTAGTGTGATGACTGATATATCAGAGCGTAAGAAAATAGAGAGAAAATTTAAAGAAAATGAAGAAAAATTCAGGTCTCTATTCGAATCAATGAATGAGGGTGTTGGTCTTCACGATATGGTGTATGATGATTCAGGAGATGCCAGTGATTACAGGATAATTGATGTCAATCCGAAATTTGAAAAGATTTTAAACTTGAATAAAGAAGATGTTATCAACAAACTAGCATCAGAGATATTTGAAACTGACGAAGCTCCTTATCTGAATATTTATAAAAAGGTAGTGGAAACTGGTGAACCAACTCAATTTGAAACCTATTTTTCACCCATGGACAAATATTTTTCGATTTCTGTTTTCTCCCCATTGAGAGGAAAATTCGCTACGATATTTGAGGACATCACCGAGTGTAAGAATGCAGAGGAAAACCTGAAAATTATGGATAACGCCATTGCATCATCAATCAATGCCATTGTTATTGCTGGCCTTGATTGCAACCTAACCTATGTAAATCCTTCTTTCCTCAAGCTATTTAAATATAATAATGAGAAGGAGGTTTTGGGGAAACCTGTTTTTAAGTTCTGGAAGACGAAAGGAAGGTTTATAGATATGGTAGATGCATTAGCTGATGCGAATGGATGGGTTGGTGAACTAGTCGCTGAGCGGAAAGATGGGTCATTGTTTGACGTCCAGATCTCATCAAGTATGGTTAAAGATGAGGCGGGTAAACCTGTTTGTATGATGGCTTCGTTTGTCGATGTCACGGAACAAAAACAGGCGGAAGAAAAAATTAGACAACAGAATATTCAACTGAAAAAACTGGATCGTATAAAATCAGAGTTTCTAAATGTGACTTCTCATGAATTACGAACGCCGATGTCTGCAATAAAGGGCTATACTCAGATGGTATTGGAACAAGCTCTTGGTGAAATCACTGAGGAACAAAAAAAAGCACTCAATGTCGTTTTACGGAACACGACCCGCTTGGATCATCTCATTCAGGATATTCTTGATATTTCCCGGTTAGAATCAGGAACAATGAAATTTATCCCTGAACAAACAAACTTGAGAAAAATGATTGAGGATGTATATGAGACGATGACATCTGCAGCAAAGTTAAAGGATATAAAAATCAAAATGGATGTTGAAGATAATTTACCTGACTTGATTATCGATCAAGATCGTATCAAACAAGTAATAATAAATATTGTAAATAATGCAATAAAATTCTCACCGGATGGTTCAATAATTAATGTTCGAGCGAAAAAAGAAAAAGATGATGTTTTGTTTGAGATTCAAGATTATGGCAAAGGCATACCAAAGGATAAACAAAAGAAAATTTTTGACACATTCTATCAGGTTGACTCAGGCATGGACAGAAAATTCGGAGGGGCAGGCTTGGGTCTTGCAATTTCGCGAGGAATTGTACTTTCTCATGGTGGTAAAATTGATGTAAAGAGCACAGTAGGAAACGGAAGTACATTTCAGTTTAGACTTCCGCTAAAACCAGTTGAAAATCTTGAAGATAGATTTAAAGAGGTAGATATATTTGGTTTAGATAATCATAATTACAAATAGCGAGAAAAATAATAAATAATAAATTTGAGATATGAAAATGGTGGTGATGAAGTCTATATGCCTAAGATAATGGTTGTGGATGATGAGCAAGATATTAGAGAAATGATTAATCTCATGATGCAAAAAGAAGGATTTGAAACAGAGATGGCTGAAAATGGAGAAGATTTTCTCGAAAAAGTAGAAACCTTTGATCCTGATATTGTCACTCTTGATGTGATGATGCCAGGATTGACGACAAAGGATGTTCTTGACAAATTAAACAATAAGAAAACGAATCCTAAGATTATCATGTTGACTGTTATTCGGTTCTCTGATGATGAGAAAGCAAAGATATTTGAATTGGGAAATGTCGTTGAGTACATCACAAAACCATTCGAATTTGATGTACTTGTTGATTCAATAAAAAAACATCTTAATCCAGCCTAATAATTCTGAAATAAGTGAGAGTCCGCCATGAATGAGCTTGAAGTTGGTCAGGTAAAAGAACCCATTATTGCTAAAGATGAAGTTGTACAGGTGAATTATTGGAAGGAGATAAAGAAAGAAACAAATGAAACAATAAATGAGATGCAGGGGCTGAGTTTAGTAACCCATAATTCCATTGAATTCTCTGATATTGTAGATTTTTTGAACAAAGTTAGAAAGGATGAACAGTTAACTATTTTATATATTTCTCTCACAAACAGTTATAGTAATATAAAGAAAATACTTGAAGAAAAACCTTTGAGTTCAAAGAAACTTTTTGTCATCGATTGCGTCTCTGGTTTTCTCATTGAACTTCAGGATAAGATTAGTTGTGTTTATAGAAAACCACCTAGTAATCTAGAAGAAATGAAGGAACTTATCCTGAAAAATATAAAAGTTTGTAATCCTAATATAATCGTAATAGATTCTCTTTCTCAGTTCGTAAACTTCTCCATGCCGAAAGAAGAGGAGCTACATGAGTTTTATAAGTTCCTAAAGGAAATAAAAGACAATGCATTGAATATAATAACTGATACAGTCATCTTGTTTTACAATGATAAATTGGGCTCAATGAAGAAACTTCCTACATTATTCACAAATCTGATTCTCAAGATGGAGGTCATAAGAGAAAAGATTGAATGGAAAGATTAACTATCTGGATGGGATATTAGCTGAGAAGTAAATTAGCATTGTATGTTACCGAAAAATTTGTTTTGATGAGGATGCAATGACATATGAGACAGGAGATTTACAAGCAAACATAGAAAAATACTAAAATGATAACGTGTTTTACTCCCGTTAAAGATTAATAGTCTAGTGGAGATAATTCCATAAAAATAGGGTAAAGATATAATATAACCTCATTTAGAATAATTTATGAATATTTAGTTACAGATAAATGTTATATTTGTTACATTAGTAACATGGGCCAGTGGTCTAGGGGTTATAACGCCTGAAGGAACGTGAAGATTTTCAACGATTTTTTCGATGATTATCTCAGCGATATTTTCCACGGACTAACTAAAATCCTTCTTTTTTCTTTTTATGATTTGTGTTAGGATCCTAATTTTTTGTTACAAATACTTAAAAAGTATATATCTATTAGATCTGATGTGGAAGAGCAACGAAAATTAATCTATAGAGAGGTAGAAAAGTCACAGGAAGAAATTCTAAATTTGATTGAATCTTATGATGGGAAAATACATCATGTTTTTATAATGACCACTACCTCGATAATTCTTCTTTTTGCATTCTCTGCATTTGCACTAAATATTTTTTTTAATTATGATATAAGTATTCAAAGCGAACTTGCCGAGATTGTTGGTGGACTTTCAATTCTTTTTTTTGTAACATCGCTAATATTTTTTGTATTTACATTAAAGCCATGTTCTGATGTATTGCACATTCAAAAAATAGCAGTTCTAAATCCAACAAAATTTTATAAAAAATATGGGACATTGTCAGAAAATGAACTATTAGAACTTTTGATAATTCAAACTTCGTCCCATTTTGAAAAGAACAAACAAACCTTGGATAATATAAGAAGGATTTATGATAAAGCTATCATGAAATTTGATGGTGGAATTATTGGCTTTATTGGATTTATTGTATGTTCATTATCAACAATACTCTTTAGTGCTTAAAGGAGATGATATTATGGATCCGGGGAAAAAAGATGAGGAAAAAAAGCCAATAGAAGGTAAACCAGATAAAGATATTACAATCATAATTTGTTCAGAAGATGAACCAACTAAAAAGAAAAAGATTAAACATGCTAATATCAACTTGGAACGGTAATTTAGAGAGGATTGGTGGAACATGGCTATTTCAAACATCGTGGAGAAGATCTCATTATATTTCTGGAGAAATAAAGTTTATAACGGAATAAACGTTATGAAATTGTAGTCTGCAGAGGAAACATGACTGCTGAAATTGTGGTAATGAACAAGGAAGCAATTGCCCTAGCGGCAGATAGTGCTGTTACTTTAAGTGAAGAACGGGGTGATAAAATTTTTATGTCGGCTAACAAAATTTTTTCTTTATCCAAATTTCATCCTGTTGCTATAATGGTCTTTGGAAATGCGAGTTTTATGGGAGTTCCTTGGGAAATAATAATCAAAGTTTACAGGAAACAATTAGGCAAAAAGAATTTTAGCTCCCTAAAAAAATATGCTAGTGACTTTATAGTTTTTCTGGACAAAAAAAATCAATTCGTATCCGAATCTAAACAAAATGACAATTTTAAAGAGAATGTATATGGGTACTTTTCTTCTATACGTGAGCAGATTTATAATGAAATTAAAAAAATAATTGAAAGGGAAACGAAAATTAATGATAAGCAGATTGAAGAAATCACAAGTAAGATTATCGAAGGGCATTATGCTATTTGGAATGAAGCAGAAATAATCCCTTCACTTTCTGCAGATTTTGTCAAAGAGCTGGAAAATAAGTACAAAAAAACTATTGACTCTGCACAAAAACATTTTTTTGGAAAGCTACCAATAAACGAATCTCTTTCTAACAAGTTGACAGAAATTGCTGGAAATTTATCTGCAAAAATTCCAAAAATCCTAACGAATATGAACGAATCTGGAATCGTAATTGCAGGTTTTGGCGGAAAAGATATATTTCCATCTTTGGTAGCTTTTTCCATAGAAGCATTGATAAATAATCGATTGAAATATGAGCAGACGGATTTCGCCAAAATTAGTTTTAACGAAGAGGCTTTAGTCATTGCATATGCTCAAAAAGATATGGCATATACATTTATGGCGGGTGTAAATCCCACCTATCAAAGTGCCATTGAGAATGATATGGCTAAAATATTTGATCAAATCCCAGAAATTATCATTGATAATATTGATAAACTAAATATCACTGAAAAAAATGCTCAAAAACATCAATTAAAAGAATTGTTTAGGACGGAATTCGGAACATACAAAAAACAACTAGAAAAATACAGACAAGATAATTTTATAGATCCTATCATAGACGTTGTGAAAATGCTTCCTAAGGATGAGTTAGCATCGATGGCGGAATCTCTTGTAAACTTGACTTCATTAAAAAGAAGAGTGTCAATGGAAGCTGAAACAGTAGCTGGACCTATTGATGTCGCAGTGCTTTCTAAAGGAGATGGTTTTATTTGGATAAAAAGGAAAAATTATTTTGATATTGAAAAAAATCCACAATTTTTGGAAAAGTATTTTAAGGAGTAAGAATATGAATAATATGAGTATGAAAAAAGAGAAGGAATATCGTTCGGTTATTGAAATTGAAAAAAAATTTTTTCCAAAACTCTACAAAAAGAGGACAAATATAAGAAAAAGTGAAGAACTAAGTAATACTGAATCGGGCTTGATGATAGCCGTCTTGGGTGATATTAAAAAAGAATTGATGAAATAGATTCTCACCCTCAATCTAATTCTACAACACAATTTCCTTTTATAAATCAGTAATTTTTATCAATGGTTCACCAAAATGACTCATAGTGTATTCTAGCAATTGAGCCACACATCTGTATGAAATATATAGTCATGACTAATTCATCATACCGGCCGAGATGCGCAGGCTTCCCGGGAATAAGACACAGTCATTAACTGGCCGGTTGAAAACATTCGGGCCGTGCTGTTTTGCTGGGTTAACGTTTATAAACAGGGGGAATGTATGCAGGTGCGAGAGAATATGGGATTGAAGGTGGCTAACGTACTTACGGCAGACACGTTTGAAGTGTTTCCGCCGTGGCGTTGGGAGGGCCAGAGCGGCATCAAGGTCAAGGTGGCGGGCATCGAGGCCCTATACGAGGGCGAGGTGGGCTACGCAAGGGCCAAGGAAAAGCTAAAGTCAGTGGTCGAGGGCAGGGAAGTGGAGCTCAGGAACGAGAAGGAAGTGGACTACGACAAGCTGGTGTGCGACGTATACGTGGACGGGAAAAACGTAGCCGATTATCTGCTACATTAATACTATAAGATTTGTCACAGGGTGTTCCACTTTTTAGCGTTCTTGTAACCAGTTTATCTACCGAAACGCCTACGCCTTTCATTAAATTCCTTCATTATATTATCAACCTCTTTTGTGGTGAAGTCAGGCCATAATGTATCAATGAAAAAAAGCTCAGCGTATTCAATCTGGTAAAGCATGAAACCTGAAAGTCTTTTCTCACCACCAGTCCTAATAACTATATCCAGAGGTTTGGGCATCATTAAAAACTTCTCGAACACATCCTCATGAATTTTTGCTGTTGTAGGATTCTTCCTTAACCATTTTGATGATGCCATCACAGCCTCAAGTATTTCCTCTTTCCCACCGTAGCCTATGCATATATTCAGATTCCTACCTTTATGATGTTCCTTGGTTTTGTCAAGAACATCCAATACAATGTTTCTCACTTTTTCAGGAACTTCTCCAAACCTAGATCCAATGACGTTTACTTTGATGCCTCTTTTGTAGATTATCTGTTTTTCTTTGAGTGCATTGAATTCCCTTTCGAGAATTTTATATACGTGCTCCTTCTGTTTCTGGGGACGTTTCAGGTTTTCAGTTGATAGTGCCCAGACAGAAATATCTGTCACATCATTGTATTTTTTAAAAATGTGAATAACTATGTTTTCAATAACGTCTCCTGACTGCTGGCCATCATAATTCTTTATTTTGTTTTTTTCAGCCCAACGCCTGCTTCCATCAGGTATTATTCCGATATGGATGCCATGTCTACGACTTTTTGTATTCATATGATCTACATCGTTTTGTATTTGCCACAATCCAAGTCCAAAAGTAGGCTTTTATTTTTATAGAATCTTGAGTTTCTATGGCAATGGCCACCATAGGTTATGATATGGAAAGGATAACAGCTCAAAACATCTATTTAATCGTATCTATTATACAAAAACCCCTTTTCTCCTTTCTATTTTTTTAC
>CAYLOF010000055.1:3822-8538 GCA_964385215.1 uncultured Thermoplasmatales archaeon | reverse complement strand
CATAAAAATATCCTCAAGACTAAACTCCTGAATTTCTAAATCCACAATCGTGTATTTTGCAATCTTTTTAATCACTTCATCAATGTTATCTTCGGTAACAAACTCAATCCAATCATCTACAACCCGTACGTTTTTAAACGATGCAAGTTCCTTTGGATCCTCTTTTATCTTCAACCGGATTTTCTTTCCCTTTTTTCGTTTAAGATTCTCAACTCGCTCAAGCGCAACAAGCTGGCCTTCCCGGATAATACCAACACGATCACAGACCTTATCAACCTCGCTAAGAATATGAGAAGAAAAAAACATCGTCCGGCCTTTTTTCTTTTCATTATGCATAAACGTGTAAAATTTTTGCTGCAACAATGGATCAAGACCACTTGTCGGCTCATCCATAATCACAATCTCAGGATCATCCATAAACGCTTGAACAATCCCAAGCTTTTGCTTCATTCCCCGAGAATATGTTTTTATTTTTCTATCAAGGGGTAACTGAAAAATTTCTAGAAGTTCATCTAACAATGAAAGATTTGTATGTCTCAAACTACTAAAATACTGTAAGCACTGCCTCCCGGTTAAATGCTCATATAGAGCAAGTTCGCCAGGAATATAACCAACATGTTTCCGAATATCAACAATATCATTTTTTATATTTTTTCCAAAGATAAATGTTTCACCCTGATTCGGCTTCAAAAAACCTAAAATCGTTCGAATAGTTGTTGTCTTCCCAGCACCATTCGGACCTAAAAACCCAAAGATTTCACCTTTTTTCACAGCAAAAGATACATCTTGAACCGCAACAACATACTTGTATCTCTTTGTAAGATGCCTTACTTCAATGACACTAATATCATCATATGGAACCGATTTTGTCCTTTGCTCTTCTTTATCTGCAGGAAATTTGTAATATCCTTTCAAACCGCACTGTTCACAACTAATAGTCTTTTTTTCACCAGGATGACCGCTAATTTCAATAATATGGCCGCAGGTTGGGCATTTCACTTTTTTAGATATAACATCATCCGGCACTTTAACCGACTCACACGCTTTTGTAGAATATTTTGCAGCACTTACATATCAACAGCCATCATATAAAGATTCTATTTGGAAAAAATAACAAAGAAATCATGTAAGTCAAAGAATACTGCCTGGTTATGTAATAAAATTTATTTAAAGGTCAGCGTCTTAATGAATCGGAGGAATGTTTAAAGACCCATTTGTAGCAGACTATATATTGTCTCCCCTATTACATCAGATTAAACGTTACCTTCCTCCTTCGAAGCAGACGCCTAATAAAACTTTATAACTGTAAAAGATATACCGTTATCATGGAAAAATCAAAGCAACAGACTACAAGTTATAAAGGTATTTCGGCAAATGAATCGTATCTTTTGTCATTGGCCAAGGAAAATGACATCGTTGTTTTTGGGGTAAAAGAAATACAACGCCTCAGTAACTGGAACAAAAACAGAGTTCACAATACACTTTACTCATTAGAACGAAAAGGGTTACTAAAGAGAGTAAAGAGAAACAGCTATATCCTTTCAAATGCTCTGAATGAAAAACTATTTAGGATAGCAACAGAGCTGGTAAAACCTTCATATATAACATTCTGGACAGCGCTTTCATTCTATGGGTTTACAGAACAACAAGTCAAAACTGTACAACTCGTGTCTACAAAACAAGTCGATTCCATGGCAATTTCCCCTTTTAAAATAGAAACTGCTACATTCAACAGAAAACGATTTTATGGGTACAAAAAAATAGAAGATTTTGTCATTGCAACTCCTGAAAAAACGCTTGTTGACTCCCTGTATCAATTAAATAAATGTGGAGGACTTGACGAATTCGGAAAATGTTTACAAAATGCATGGGCCGCCATCAATAAAAAAACGCTTGTTGACTACCTCATACGGTTTGGCAACAAATCACTTATCTCCCGTGCAGGCTTTATCATCGACTGGTTGTCCCTTGAAAAAACAAAAGACGTGGATAAATTATCAAAATATAAATCAAAAACACTGGTCAAACTCGACCCAAGCAGAAAAAAACATGGAAATCACAACCAAGCTTGGAACATTATCATAAACCATGAAATCAAACTGGAGGAAATACGATGATATCACGTTCGCAATTAAGATCAATAGCAAGAAAGACAGGGTTAACTCTCTACCAGCAAGAAAAAGACTACCTTCTCAGACTCTTTCTCTATAACTATTACAAAAAATTTAAAGATGCAGTGTTTAAGGGAGGTACCTGTCTAAAATACCTCTATGGACTCAACCGTTTCAGTGAAGACCTCGATTTCAACCTATTTATAAAACCTGAAACATTTCAAAAACAAGTTGGAAAAACTCTGAAGGAAATAGATTTAACCGGAATAAACACCTATTTTTTAAAGGAAGAAACTTTCAAGGAAGCATACGCCTGTGAAATTGGAGTTCATGGGTCGCTTTACAAAGGAACTGAACAAACACGAAACAAAATCAGAATAGACGCTGGAAAAAGAACAGGAACAATACAGCCCCCTAAATGGAGATTAATACCATCAGAATATCCAGAAACAACTGAGCACTTTTTAATAAAAACAATGGATGAAGAAGAAATGCTTGTTGAAAAAATAATATCTCTCATGGAACGAAACAAAGGCAGAGACCTCTATGATACATGGTTTCTCATAGAAAAGGGAGTGAAAATAAACAAAGAATTATTCACAAAAAAAACTTCTTCGATATTAAACTTGGAAAACATACCTTCAGAAAAAGAATATGCAAGAGATCTAGAAAAACTCACAGATAGAATAATCCCTTACAACCAAATAAAACAAGAACTACAAAAAGAACTAAAAATTCTTCGATAGAGCTTTTCCGAGGAATCAAAACCAGGCATAGAAGGAAATATTTATCGTTTTAGGTATTCAGATTATTTTAAAGACCCATTTGTAGCAAATCCTGAATTGCTTTTCTTACTGTCTCATCTGACGAAAGACTTGCTTCCCAGCCAAGTTTTTTAATCTTGTTTATATCAAATTGAAAATGTGGTACGTCTCCTTTCCAACCACGTTTTCCACCTGTATAGGTAAATGTTACGTTTTCAAGTCCCATTTCTTCAGTAACAAGCTCACCAATTCGTGTTACTTCAGTTACAGAGTCGACACCAAGATTAAACACATTTATTTCCTCATCTGCATGCGTAAATCCATGCATGATTCCATCGACACATTCGGTGACATACAGATATGGTTTTCGTTGTTTTCCATCTCCAAGGATTTCAAGCTCTTTTGGATTTTTTCTTAGCTTGTTAATGAAATCGACAATAACACCATGTGTCCCTCGCACGCCAACAACGTTTGCAAACCGAAACATCCATCCTTGCATGTCAAAAGTATGACAAAACGAGCTGATCAAACCCTCGGCGGCAAGCTTTGCTGCACCATAAACTGAAATTGGAAGCAAGGGCCCATAATTTTCAGGAAGTGGAAACGACGGAGTTTCTCCATAAATAACGCTACTTGAAGAAAACACTATTTTTTTGATATCATTCTTTCTCATTGCATCGAGAAGATTATAGGTTGCAAGAATGTCTTTCTTTGCAATATCTGGCTTTTGGGCACCCAATCGAACATCTGGATTTGCGGCTATGTGAAAAACAACATCATTGCCTTTTATCTCTTTAGAAACAGTTTCTGCATCTGCTAAATCGGCCTCGATAAACGTGAAATTGTCATTTTCTAAATGATGATTAATAAATTCTGTTTTACCAGAGCTTAAATCATCGAATACTGTAACAGTATGTCCATTTTCAATTAATTTATCAACAAGATGACTTCCGATAAATCCAGCACCACCAGTGACAAAACTTTTCATATCAAATCACTTCCGGATTCGGTTTATCAATCTATTGCTTAAGTATTTTATCTATTGTATCCTGAAAATTATTGGGAATAATTGGGATGATTTGCTTCTGTTTTGAAAGATAGGACAAACAAAACATTTTATAACGGATTGGAGATTTTGGTTGTACGCTGTAGGAGATACCTATTGCCGAGAGATTAAATGAAAATGCGGATTCATAGAGAACAGCTGATGTTTATAGTGGGTTACAAAAGATCATGAGAGCATGGTGGGCTTTAAACACGTTGGACACAAAAAATGTAGCACATGTGGAAAGTATAACTTGGGGCAATACTATATGTGATTAATGCTTTGAAAAAGACAAGAACGTAAGTAGTAAATAATAAAATTACAAGTCACTCAGTTTTATCAAATAGGACTTAAGCGTTGTCCAATGTGATTTTCCATGATAAATTCCACATTGCTTGAAATACATGTCCCATGTGAAGCCCCTCATTTCTCTTTTCATCTTGGGAATTATGGTATACTTTAAATTAAGGACAAAAAATATAATAAATACTACATATACTAATTTGATATAGAGTTCTCTAATCCCATCACCAAATAATAAAACAAATCTTCTTTTAACTATTTTGCTGTGGATAAATGATGTAATGCATATTGAAAAATAAGGGACTAATGCCTTAGCAAAAAAACAAGTTAAAGAGAAAAACCGTATAGAATGCAGTGTGTAATGCCTACTTAAATATTATAAAAATACGGCATATAGAAAATTTTAATAAGATTTTTTAGAAGTTTTATCCCCATGCCTATAATTCCTGTTGTTATTGTTTCTATTGTTATTCTTTGAATTTCGGTTCTCATG
>CAYLOF010000055.1:0-3722 GCA_964385215.1 uncultured Thermoplasmatales archaeon | reverse complement strand
GTTCTCATGTGTATAATTCCTGTTGTTATTGTTTCTATTGTTATTCTTTGAATTTCGGTTCTCATGTGTATAATTCCTGTTGTTATTGTTTCTATTGTTATTCTTTGAATTTTTGTTTTTAGAAGGTTTTTTCTCATGATCTGTTTTTCTTGAAAAACTTACTTTTTCAAACTCTGGAACATCTACTTTTTCAATGCTGAGTTCTTCATTGCTTTGAACACGTCTGAAGTTATCATGATCAGGTTTTGTAAGAAGAGTAACTGCAGTTCCATTAGCACCAGCTCGAGCGGTTCTACCAATACGATGTATGTAATCAGTATCAGTTTTAGGGACATCATAATGATAGATATGTGTTACATTTTTTATATCCAGACCTCGTGCAGCAACATCAGTTGCAACAAGAACATCTGTTCTCTGCTCTTTTAACGAATCAAGGGATTCCATTCTTTTATTTTGACTCATACCACCATGAATAGCAGATGCATTGATACCGTGATGTCTTAGGTTTCTTCCAACAATGTCGCATTCACGACGTGTTGCACAAAAAACAATTGCAAGTCCATCTGTATTACCTTTAAGAAGATGAACAAGAATCGAGAATTTGTTATTCTGTTGATAAATATCATAGTAGATCTGTTCAAGTTTACTGTTATCTACTTGTGATTTAGTTTTAATAATTACCGGGTTGTTAAGATGTCTTTTCAAAAGCCCATGTATTCTTCTTTCGATAGTTGCGCTGAACATGAGAGTCTGCTTCTGTTTTGGTGTATATCGTATGATTTTTTCTACATCATCAATGAAACCCATCTCAAGCATCTTATCTGTTTCATCAAGAACAAGAAACCTAATTCTTCCCAGGTTCAGTGTTTTTCTACGTAAATGATCTAGCATTCTACCAGGTGTTCCAACTATGATTTCTGATTTTTTTATACGTTTAATCTGCGGTTCTATACTAACACCACCGTAGATACTAGTTGTTCTAATCTTCAGAGATTTTCCGAATTCTTTGAATACATCTGTTACCTGTACACATAGTTCTCTAGTTGGTGTTAGTACCACTGTTTGTATTCCTTCACCTGGGGCCATCTTGTCAAGTAATGGTAGACAAAAAGCAACGGTTTTTCCCGATCCTGTTTCTGCCTGCCCCACTACATCTTTTTCTTTGATGATTTCAGGTATACATTTCTCTTGTATCAATGTGAGCTCTTTGAACCCTAATTCATCTGTTTTATCTTTAAGTTTTTTATTGATATTAATTTCATTAAATTTCATTTTTTAATCCTTACCTTATAAAAATAATTGCTATTTGTATCGCCTTTTTAAATTTCTAAAGGAGATTGTATGCATTTCTTTTCATTCATTGTTTTATTCTTATTTTCTGTTTGTTTTTTGGTTTTATACATTTCTTTAACTCCAACTCATATGTTGTCTTTTAAAGTAATAATAAAAAAACAAATAACTGTTAAATTCTAATTTTCGTTTTAATTAAAGTTCTCTAGAACTCTTTGTATTTTATTATTTTACCAATCGCAATAGTATTTTATTTACTTATATAACTTTGCATGTCTCCCTATACTCCACATCATGGCTTACACGCCATCAACTGGCCTGGCGGTGAACAGGGCAGTTCTCTCTGGGAAAAAACAGGCAAAAAAACCTCAAAAACCTCTTTTTAGAGTGGAAACAACCAGAGTGAGATGATACAAACCTGGCAGGTTAGGCCTGTTTTACAGAAAAAATGTTGCATTTAAAACGTCTATTTTTTGTTTGCCTGTTGCATCTGTTAGAGCGACATCTATTAAAGTACCTTTTTCAAAAAATCTATTACATTATCAAAGACGTCAGTAGCAGAAGGTAGTTCTGGTAATTGATGCCTCAATGATGCTTCCCATGCATTTTCAAACTTTGATTTTTTAGAAATAAAATCTTTGATATTTGGATCTACTTTTTTGAAATTACATTTCTTTTTGAAAAGAGTTTTATTAAATTTTACATTTTTGTTTAAATACCAAATATCATAAAGATCACGCGGTCTTGTTCGTTCAAAAAGTGATCTTACTTTTTCAGCAAACATTTCATCTAATGAATAGGCCAATATTTTTACATCAATTTTATCAGAATATGGGTGATTTATTACTTTTTGCGTAATCTTATCATTAGATGCTCGTTTTCATTTTTAGTTATATCAAGTTTTATTTTAAGCGGAGAACCTGCCACTCTAGTTATTCGAAAGTAAATATCAAATGAGTAACCATTTCTTACCTCTTTTGAATTTATTTCATCGATAAATTTTATGTTTGATCTGGTTTTTGCTTGCTGAATAGCATTTAATATTTTATCCTCTAGTTTGGCAATGTCCGTTTCTTCCAATAGTGTAAAATCAAGATCATCTGAAAATCGATAGTCTTTGAAATATACTTTACGAAGACATGTTCCACCTTTAAAGGCCATTTTTGGTAGAAATGATAATATCCAATTTTGTGTATAATCTCGTTCTATTGTACTTATAGGCACTATATATTGTCTAGATATGTTTTTGATTTCTGATTGTTTAATCATATTCGTCCCAGTTAACAATTACTTGCCATTTTGTGTCTTTGAACCCTTCATGAGGCATTGTAGGGTCTAGTGGAATGTAATTTCTTACCTTTTTTAGATATTTCTTCATTTCATTATAATCTAAATTCATTGGAATTCCAAGTTTATCACATAAGTACCCAAGTCTTCTGGTCACAGCAGAGTTGTCAAGTTTTATTGTATACTCCTTTAATTTTTCAAGATCAATGCTATTTTCCTGTAATGCTTTTGCAACTTCTATTATCCCTCCAGCATATTTTGGTTTATCCAGACAATCTATGATAGTTTTTTCCTTGTTTGTAATCATAACTTCTGTTTCATCTAGCCATAGTTTTTCTGTTCCAAATATTTTTTCAGGTTTTACTCTAATGATTTTATAAGGAATGCCAAAGATTTTAAGTTCTCGTTTTTTCTTTCTTGATGTAGTTTGGATAAATACAGTTAGAGGTATTTGTTCTGTTAATCCATGATGATGTAAAGCTGACCAATAAGCTATAATGCAGGGATCAACTACAATATTTCCCAAAGTGAATTCATTAAGTGTATATTTTCCCTTTTCCACTCCAAGGGGGATAATCATGTATTTCCCTCTTTCAATACGTTCAATTCTGCCTTGTTGTTCTAACCTAGAAAGTAGAACCCATAGCACTTCTCGAGGGATTTTTAATTCTTTAATAGCTTCATTTACTGTGAAAGTATTTCCAAATTTTGCAAGTTGTTGTAGCAAATTAATTCGCATTTTTATACACTTACCTTAACATTTTTGTTAAGTATGGCGTATATTATTACGAAGTATATTAATCTTTTGGGAGCATCATTTGACAAAAACGAGCCTGGCGGTTTAGAAGGATTTTACAGGAGAAAAACTGTATTTAGAATGCCTATTTTCTGTTTGTATATAGATATCTTATTATCCATTATCTACCCCTTGTAATTCTAATTACATGGTAGTGAAACTGAAATTGAATAAAACCTTAAATAGAATGTGTATATCTTAATGGATTGTTGATAAAGATGATAGAGGCGTTTATATTGTTAACTGTAGAGGTTGATAAAGTTGAGGAAGTAATTAAAAGTATAATTAAAAAACTGCCCATGGTTAAAGAAGCGAAAGGAGTAACCGGACCCTATGATGTAATACTTCG
>CAYLOF010000054.1:0-8764 GCA_964385215.1 uncultured Thermoplasmatales archaeon | reverse complement strand
GCCTTACGCTACCGCTTCAGTCCGCGCAGTATTCCCAGCCTAGAAATAAAAAAGAGCATATGATTGAAGAATCCCTTATCTTTTATGGTTATTTCATGTGTTCCTACTGGTACTTTCACTTTAAAGATTCGAATGAATATTCCAGGAATGAACGTTTCCAATATCAACAGAAGGAAAAAACTGAAAACAAGCAGAATCGTAATAACGGCCAGATTAAGGATCCCACTGAATGGAATGATCTTTAATGCATAATGTACAAAAACAATAACTGGAAACGCACCTAAAATATATGCAACAAGTGGTATCAGCACCAATAAAAATCCTCGACCGATGGATGTCAAAGAAAAATCATAGGGTTTATGCAGATCTTTTTTGTTTGTCATAGATATGAAAAATAACAAGGCCTTAAACATTTTTCTCATAAATGTGGATAAATATTCAAAATGGGTTAACAAATGCTCATGGTGAGCCTTGTTTTTTTCTACCGATCTCCTTTACTGGTGTCCCACCATATATTTTTCCTTTTTTCAAATTTTTATCTTTTAACACGACACTATTTAATGCAACAGTGACGTTATCTTCGATGACAACACCGGGCATAATAAATGATTTCCCGCCAATAAGGCAGTTATCGCCAATTTTAACCTTTTTTACATACAATTTTTTCTCACCGAGGTGACCTGTTATCTGTGACCATCCACCAATAAGGGTTTGTTCACCGATCTCAACCATGTATGGATCATGAATAATTTCACTACCTGCGACAACACTGCTTTTTCCCATCTTAAGGCCCACCAGTTTCAAGAAACGGATACGTAGCGGAAGGAGAGGAAGGATGCCAATAAGCTTCAATGATGGTCGATACAATGCAAAATATAGCGTATACTTAAAAAAATTCCAATCAAGGATAGATATCTCATGTTCTCCTTCATCAACTTTTAATTTAGATGCCCTTATAAAAAGACCGGGGATAAAGGTCTCAAGGACAATAGCAAGGAAAAAGAGGATTACTAAAAAACCTGAAAATAAAAAAATGTGAAGGATATTTGTTAGATCAAGCGATCTGAGAACATAGATGATGGACAATACAATGGGGAAAAGCCCAATTGTATATGCAGTAATTGGAATGAACAAAAGCAAAAATCCCCTGCTTATCGACGTAAGGGAAAAATCATATTTCTGAATACCACCCTTATATCCATCCCTATATCGCGTCATAGCTGCTCCTAATCACCAATGTTTCCATAAGATTTTCCATATGGGTATATAAAGATCATATGCTATGTTTTACTCCAAAGGTTCTGTGATCTCGTCACGAACCGTGTACCATGTTTTTCCAAATCCAGATCGCCCCATGATCCGATTCATGAAATCTTTTGTTGGAACACATCCTTCAGGTGCAGATACTCCAGGGGACTTTATTTTTCCTTCCAGTATCATCTCTGCTCCAATGGCTGCTGGTGTTGCGGTTCCTTCCTTCATATTGGCACAGCCAGAATACTTTATCATGCGTTCCACACCATCTTTCTCTCCAACAACCTTTACCATGATCGCTCCTCCTTCAGGGATTTTTTCACCGCTGTTCATTACCTGTTTTCCAATAACACCCATATAGGATGCAAGGAAATCAACTGGTGCAACCTGCATTCCCTTCACAGGTATTGGTTGGTCGCTTGTAAGACCAAGGTCGTAGATCTGTAGAAGCAATTGACGAAAACTATCTGGGAAAAAGGTTCCCTTACAGCTTGCATTTTCAAGTCCCTCTATATATCGTGGAAGGGTAACGGTCTCAGGGTGTCCAAAGTAATACACGTTCCCTGCACCGAACGGTTGTGGAAATATAACGGGTTCTGCTCCATCTACAAGTCCCATTCCTTTTGTGAATTGACCATTTTTATAAACCGGTACAGGACCAAGCCAGCAATGAAACATGTGATATGGGATCGCTCCACCTGCCTCTTCGGTGAGCCCTCTAGTGACATAGATAGTGATATCTTTTGTCTTTGTTAATTGTTCAGAGGCAAATTTGGCCATGATATTGGTAAGACCTGGGCTTGCACCAAGACCTACAATAGAGGTGGTCCCTGCATCCTTTGCATCCTTATCAAAGGTGTCAAGTAATTCTGTGGTCATATCATAGTCATCACAGATGTCTACGTAATCAACTCCCTTATCAATCGCTGTTTTTAGGATAGGTGGTGCAAATTTATAGAATGGGCCGACACAATTGACTGCAACATCGGCACCTGAAAAGCCCTTGTTAAGGCTTTGTTGATCTGTCACATCAATTTTTTCAAAGGTGATCTTTTCATGGGCCTTTGCAATCTCTTGGCCACGTTTTTCGTTGAGATCTGCTATAAGGATTTCCGAGATCTTTTCACTTTGAGTGAGACAATGAACTGCATAACTTCCTTCTACTCCAGCTCCGCCAAATACTACTGCTTTCATGAATATCAAAGGACAGTATCTAAAGGCATAATAAAAATGTTCTCCCTAGTAAAACAAGATCATTTATCCATCATATGTGTATTTGTTTTGAACAACTGACGATGTTCACTGATCGTTTACTCATTTTTTTTGATCTCTTCTGCTGGAACTCCGCCATACATCTTTCCAGTCGTCAAAGTCTTGTTTTTTGTTACAAGACTTTTTCCACCAAGCACTACTCGATCCTCCAGTGTAACACCTGGCATGATCAACGATTCAGCACCGATGAGGCAATGGCTACCTATTCTCACTTTTTTAATGATGAGCTTATCTTCTCCAAGATGGCTCATAATGGTTGCACCGCCACCAATAAGCGTGTTCGATCCAATTTCGACAGCACATGGATCGGAGATATTGTTTCTTCCACCAAAAAAGACATGTTTTCCGATTTTTGCACCAACCAATGAAAGATATTTCGCATAGATGGGGGGAATAAAAATAATTGAGAGAAGTTTTACTGTTGGCCGATAGAGGATGTAATATAAGGCGAAATTGAATGCGGTTCTATCTTTAACGGATTTGCCATATCTGCCCTCTTTGTAGGTTAAATGAAACCCTTTGATGGCCATTCCAGTAAAAAATGCTGTTGAAAGGATCAACAAAAGCAGGCTGATAAAGAGGATGAATGGGAGGAAAAATATTGTAACATATATGTTGGAAACCCAAATGGAAACAACAAGAACATAGAACGATATAAGGCTGACAGAAGGCAATGCTGCAATGGAAAAAACAATAATTGGTGTTAAAACAAGCAGTATCATTCGAAAGATCGAAGGGGATGATCGATCATATTTTCCTCCTTCTCCGGTATAACGACGCATCAGTAACAGGTAATTATTTCATGTTTTAAAAATCATTCGGGTTTTTTCAAGAAGAAAATGAGCAAAAATGATATGGATTATGTAAGATGATAGTATTTCATAAGGATCCACTGCACCAACCGATCAGGGAGCACTCCTTTCATTTTGGCAACAAGTTTCTGAGAAAATGATCCTGCCCTATACCGAAGTTTTGGATTGGATGATGAAATTATTTTTTCTATCAGATGAGCGATGGTTTCTGGATCTGTTCCGTTTCGTTCATCATGTTCAAAAATACTTGTTGCTGACTGTTCCATCTTATTGTATGCTGGATCTGTTGTCGTATGGGTGGTTTTTTCCCGATGATCAGTAAATGATGTTCTAAAGTCACCTGGTTCAATAAGTACAACATGAATGCCAAAGGATCGAACTTCCATGCGTAACGCCTCTGTCATTCCTTCAACGGCAAACTTCGTTGCACTGTAAAGACCTTGGAATGGAAGGCCAAGAACGCCACCTATGGAACTAATATTTATGACATATCCAGATTTATGCGCTCGCATTGTTGGAATAACTGCTTGGCATACGCGTTGGGTACCAAAATAATTTGTCTCAAATAGTGCTTTTGTTTGTTCTATTGATGCCTCTTCAACAGCTCCTGAGATCCCCCATCCAGCATTATTTATGACAATGTCTATTCGTTGTTCCTGTTCAAGGATGAAATCTACTGCCTGCTTAACCGATACAGTCTTATTGACATCCATCCGAACCATAATGGGAAGATCATCATCTGTTGTCTCTGGTGGAAGGGAGGCATGCCTACTTGTTCCATACACTTTATATCCCTTTGAAGCGAGATAATGAGCTGTTGCTTTTCCAAGACCTGAAGATGCACCCGTTACTAAAACAATCTTTTTACCCATCTTTATCTTCTCCGATTCAGTATGATGTGTCACAGTGTTTCTAAATTGCTATCCTATAAATGATCAAATAATCTTCATCTTCTTTCCCACAGTTGTGAGAATTTCCAATGCTTCATCGATGATCTCTTCTGTCATCGTGGCCATATAAGAGGTGCGCAACAGCTCTTTTCCATGTGGAACTGCCGGTGGTCTGATAGGATTTGTAAATATGCCTCTTGGTTTATTTCTAAATAATTTTCTATAGACACGGAATGCAAGAATGTCATCACCTATGAAAATAGGAATAACTGGAGTTGTTGAGTTCCCTATCTCAAACCCTGCTTCAATAAGTCCCTTTCTCATTCTATCTGATAGTTGTAACACATTCTTTCGATATGAGTTGTCCTGTTCAATTAGATCAAGTACGGCAAGCACGGTTGCACAATTGGCAGGTGGCATACTTGCTGAAAAAATAAAGGAACGTGCATGATGACGGACCCAATTACATATTGTTTTACTTGATGCGATATATCCACCAGAGGATGCAAAACTTTTTGAAAATGTTCCCATGAGTATGTCAATATCCTTTGTGACATCAAAATGTGCAGCTGCTCCACGGCCTTCTGGACCAAGAACTCCAACACCATGGGCATCGTCCAGATAGATCATTGCTTTATGTTTTTTTGCAATGGATACGATCTTATCTAATGGGGGAATGTCTCCCTCCATGGAAAAAACTCCTTCGGTTATAATAAGAGCTTTTCCTTTGGGGATCTGCTCTATTTTCTCCTGTAGATCATCTAGGTCATTGTGCTTGTAAATGATTTTTTTCTCATGGCCAATTTTTGATAGCGTCAATGCATCGATAATCGATGCATGGTTGAGTTCATCTGAAAGAACATACTCATCATTAACTGGTGAAAGAAGCGAGCTAATGGCTCCCAGGTTTGCTTGCATACCTGTTGAAAATGCCACACAATCTTCCTTTCCTAAAAATGCTGCAAGCCGCTTTTCAAGCTCAACATGTAGCTGAAATGTTCCATTTAGAAGTCGTGAACCAGTGGTGCCCACACCATACTGTTTCATTGCTTCCTGTGCTTTTTCTTTTACGATTGGATTTCCAGTCATACCTAGATAATTATTACTGCCAAGCATGATTATTTCTCTATCTTCCATTCGTACAATTGGTCCTTGCTCACTGGAAATTTGTTTAAAATATGGATAAAGCCCTACTCTTTTTGCAACTGTCGCAATGCCAGATCGTTCATATTTTTTACATTTTTTCTCTATGCTATTCATTTGAATTCATCTCCTAAAACTTGGATCATCCTATAATTACCTGTGCATTTTTTAAAAAAACAAGCAAGTTTTTAAAAAAATTGTTGCAATATGTCATTCTGCGGCATCTCCTCGAAGCTCCCGGCGCAATACTTTTCCAACGGAAGATCGGGGAAGTTCATTTTGATACTCAATAAGTCTTGGTACTTTATACGGTGCTAAAAATTTCTTACAATATGTTCGCAATTCATCTATCGTGAGAGTTTGCCCTTCTTCTTTTTTAACGATCGTTGCCTTCAGTTTTGTCCCAATCTTTGTTTTTATACCTACAACTGCTGCTTCAAGAATAGAAGGGTGAGTAAGAAGGATTTCTTCTACTTCATTTGGCCATACTTTGTATCCCGACACAATTATCATATCTTTTAACCGATCTATGATGGTAAAATATCCGTTTTCATCCTTTGTGACAACATCTCCTGTTCTTAGCCAACCATTCTGAAAGGGATTTTCTGTTTCTTCATTACTGTTCCAATATCCTTTCATTACACTTGGTCCCTTGATAAGTAATTCACCAGATGATCCTGGTATTGTGATCTCTTTTTGTGTTTCAGTGTTGACAATCTTTGTTTTGGTGTTTGGTATGGTAACACCGATAGAACCAATTTTTCGTTCGGCCTTATTTGGTGGATTGATATGTGTAACAGGGGATGCTTCTGTGAGTCCATATCCTTCAATTAAAAGAGATCCGACATTTTTCTCAAATATCGTTACTGTTTCTTTTGGAAGGCTTTCTCCACCTGAAATGTTCATGTACAATGAGGAAAGATCGTATTTGTGTAGATTTTTATGTGTGGCAAATTTTTGGAAGAACACAGGAACACAGTTGAGGAAATGGATGCCATGATTATCAATAATTTTCATTACTTCTTCTAGTTTTCTTGGATCTGGAACAAGATATGTTGTTGCCCCCAATGAGATGGGCCATAAAAATGAGGAGGTTAACCCAAAGATATGTGAATAAGGAAGAACACCTGCAACTTTTTTTTGCCCTTTCGGTTGTTTTTCCAGTTTTGTTACCCAATACCGGAGAACTGCTGTTTGGGCAATGAGATTTTTATGGGTGAGCATCGCTCCTTTTGGTTTTCCTGTTGTTCCACCGGTATATTGTAGCATTGCTATGTCTTCTTCTGGATTCACGGGTGTATCAATTTTTTTATTTTCCCCTTCTTTTAACAATGCAGAATAGTTAATACCTTTTTCTAGAGGGATGTTTTTCCGCATGGTCATGAGTTTATAGATATATCTCGTCTTTGTTGGTAGTTCTCGGGCAACAGATGTAATGATGATGTGATCAACAGAAATTTCCTTTTCAATTGTTTTTATTTTATCTAAGAAAAGATTGAGCATGATGAAGATTTTTGGCTGTGAATCATTAAGACGGTGTTTTATTTCACGTGCTGAATACATGGGATTAAATGCAGTAAAAATTGCTCCCAATGACTGTACTGCAAAAAAAGCTGTAATAAATTGCGGGCAGTTTGGAAGAAGCACAGCAACGCGATCTCCTTTTTTAATGCCAAGCTTTTGAAGGGAATTACTTAACCTATTAACTTCTTCTTCTACCTCTGCATAGGTTTTGAATTTTCCTTTGAAAAAGAGTGCATGTTTATCTTTATTTTTTTTGGCAACGGTATGAAAAAGTTCAGAAAGACTTTGATGCGGAATATCGAGGGTTGGCTGCTTTGTATCCTTGTGGGGCTTTGTTTTTTGAGGCATGTAACCGTACGTTAATTGACAATACCTGTTTATATAATTTTCCTGCATACTTACACATATCACCGATATTTTTTGTTATACTAACCAGTTGATTCCTGAGATTTGCTGGTTGATATGTTTTCAATGTTCGCTCTGTAAGCCCCTTCAATTTCGATAATTATTCTCAGTTGAAATAGTTATTTTATAAAAGGGATTAATTTTTTTAATCTTACTTGCATTGCCACATACAACCAATATGAACAAAAAGCCAAAACGAATATAAGAAGCAAAGGAATATCATAGTGGTAGAAATTTACAAAAAAATATAAATGAATTGAAATATAACAAAAGATGTAAACGTTTAATTGTGCTATAGAGGATTTTCATGAAAAAAATTCATACATTTGAAATAGATCCATTAGATGTAACATTTGAACCCCTTGCAGGATCTACGTTCACCAACCTTCTGCGGTTACTTGGGCAGAATCGCTTTAAAGTAAGCATGATAGGTATGCCACGAATTATGTATTCACTACTGTTGACATCGATACAATCACCACTTAATGTCCTAGAGAAAAGATATTTTAACAAGCATATCCGAGATCAAAAAATAAAGAAACCCCCAATTTTTATTTTAGGTCATTGGCGGAGTGGAACCACATATCTGCATAACCTTCTCGCTCAAGATAAACGATATGCTTATCCAACTACCCTTCAAACTGTGATACCTGCATTGTTTCTCAAGTATGGTGAACTATTTCGATCTATTGTGGAAGATTCATTACCAGAAACCCGACCTGAAGATAATGTTGCATTAGGTGTGGATTTACCACAAGAGGAAGAATATGCACTTGGAAATCTTTCGCCCTATTCGTTTTACAACGGATGGTGTTTTCCTAAAAAAATGGACCTGTACAATAACTATGTTGATTTTCAAAATATTTCACCAAAAACAATTGAAGATTTCAAACATATTTACATGGATTATTTGAAAAAGGTATCATACTATAATAAATACAAACGATTAATATTGAAAAATCCTTCAAACACTGCGCGGGTAAAGCTCCTTTTAGAACTTTTCCCAGATGCAAAATTTATCTTTATCTACCGTAACCCATATCATGTATATCTTTCCATGAAACGAAACATCGAAAAAGAAATGACGCTGTACACAGTACAAAAACCCCCATCTTGGGAAATTTTTGAAAAAGCAATGGTTGACATGTATAAACGTGTGTTCAAAAAATATTTTGAAGAGAGAACTCTTATTCCAAAGAAGAATCTATTCGAAGTTAAATACGAGGATTTTGTTTCTAACCCTTTAGAATACATGGAGAAAATCTACAAAGAACTTGATTTAAAACATTTTGATAAAAACAAAGAAATATTCAAAAAATACATTGCCTCACAATCACACATAAAATCATCAAAATATGAGATTGATCCTCAACTTCAGCAACATATTCTCAATATGTTGAAAGACACAATTGATCGATGGGGTTATACCATTTAGATTTTATCAAACAAATTCTATTCTATACC
>CAYLOF010000053.1:0-8795 GCA_964385215.1 uncultured Thermoplasmatales archaeon | reverse complement strand
AATAAAGGAGAATTACCCGAAAATGATAAATCAAGAACTAGGATATAGGAAAGTAGTATATCAAGACGGAAAAAACATTAGAGCAATAAAGGGGTTTGTTACTATTAATGGTGATTTCATCATTGTTCAAGATAAAAACCATTCAAATCCAATTTGGATTAACAAAAGAGTAGTTCAAACCATTAAAAACATACAGAATAAAGGAGATTTTGCACATGACACGACACGAAATAAAAATACCCTCTCCAGAACACTTTGAACAATACTTAAAGAAAAAATACAATTTAGACATAAAATATACAAAAGACAAAATTCTTATCACCGGAAAACCCCGTGGTTCACGAAAAACAACTATAGTTTTTGAATACATATTAAATGAATGTCCATCAATATTTCAAGAATCAGAGGATAAATCAAATCCACCAATCACGTATATCACTCGAGCAATAGGAACGGTAGAGAAAAAAGATAATCATGGAACATTTTATGATACAGAAGAAACCATTAGAAGAATAGAAAAACAATCACCTCATTATACGGATAATCAGTTAAAAATCTGTATGATTGCCGGAATGGCCAAAACCTGCCCCAGATATGATTTAATCAAGAACGATAAATACCAACGATACATAATTTGCAAAAACTGTACCTACAAAAAAGATGATAAAGATTCTTCTAAATTCAATGGGTTGACAGAAGAACTCAAGATAATACCAACATTAAAACCATATCGAACAAAATGTTTATCGGAGAAATATAAAATTTGTCCAAAAGTCATCATTGATTATTACTCCCAGAACATAGCAGATATTCAACTCATGACATATGCTATGATACCTTACTGGAAACATGACCTATCCCAACAACCCATCATCATCTATGACGAAGCACGACATCTCACAGCATTGAAAAAGATTGATTTGGTAGCATTTAAAGTCAAGAAAGATAGAAAACTACCCATCAATCAAATCATTGAACAGATAAACAAAAATTATGGGATAAATGTAAGTGAAGTCGATATAGAACATGGAAATGCACCCGAGTGGTTGGATAAAGAACTTTTGTATCTTGTTGGGCGTTTACCATCATTCCTATTTCCTCGACTTCGTGCCAGGGATGCAGTTGAAAAATGGAAAAATAAAGAAAAAGATAAATTCGAAGGTAAAAATCCAGTTGTATTCAAAAATGAGTTCGATGAAGAAGAATACACATCACAACATGAAATGTCGCAACTTCTCCACGATTATCCCGATATAGGTTGGGTAGAATTTCCTGAAGATTTCATAAAAGGAGTATCAAAAAAACTGGTTAAAGATGAAATTGAGCGGTTGATAAAAATCTATTATGGGAATATCAAAAAAGACGAGAAACAATTATGTAGAAAGGCCATTGATTCGCTAATTGTTCTTGAGCAGATTGTTAATTGTAAACAAGTCGAAATCGAAATATTAAAATCACCAGGCTTAACGGATAAAAAAGATACATATTCTATCGAGCTAAAACCGTTCATATGGACGAAAATTGAGAAAGATCCGTTTGTCTTCTTTATTGATGCAACACCATATCCAAAATCATACTATAGATACTGGCTTGACAATAATGTAAGTACTGTAATGTTACCTGATAAAACTCCGGTTACAATAGTTTACGAAGATGCGAAAAAGAGTACAAATCAAATATATGGACATGGTGACAAATCTGAGCAATTTAATAGACATATCGAACTTATAAAAGGTGTTATCGATTTATGCGAATCTAAATCATTTAAATATGCCGTTGTTGCTCGAACAAAACAGGTAAAAAGCATTCTTGAGAAACAAGATATTCATGTTGATTTGGTTTGTGGAGATGCACAATCAGAAGGAGTTCAATTGAAAGTTGATGCAACTATTATGGAGGGAACACAGATTAGAAATCTCCTTTCAGATAGTTCATTGAGATATTTGTTAGGGGAGACATTAAACAAACGTCCGAGTACCGCATTTAATGAATACCGGGACATTAACAATACTCAACAACTTATTCAAACTGCTTTTCGAGGGATAGATGGACAAGGTAGAAGAAAAAACATAATCATTATGTTAGGAAACAAAATGCCCCATAGAAACCAATGTTGGGTAGAATTAGCAAAACAATATTGGCCATGGTTACAGAATAGTGAATTATTCAAAATCGAAGCTAAGATAACTATCGAAAATAAAATCAAAGAAATTGACATGATATTATCAGGGTCAAGAACTGATTCTAAACTTAGTTTTTACGAGGAACAGATGTTGAAATATATTAGTGAAAGGGTAGATGGAAGGATTAAAAAACAAACCTGTGTGAATTACTTTCTTAAAACTAAAAACAAAAAAGTTATTAGAAAAACAAAAAGTGAAATCTATAAAGCAATTGAAAGACTTGTATTTTTTGGATATATACGAGATGAAGATCGATATCTGACAATAGTGAAATGAAAAAACCTTAACTATATTGGGGAGGTTTTTTTCGTTATAGGGCAGTATTTTTATTCAAAAGTATTCAAAAGGCAAGACGGAAACAACTATTCCTTACAGAGCTTCGATGCTTATGGTGTTCGTATGCTGATACTGACTGAACCCTATAATATATAACGAAAAAAACCTAGCCAGTAGGTTTATAGTAGTAAATCTGAGGATGTTATTCGCCAGTAGTAATATGAATAATGTGTTGAATGAAAAACGTTCTAGATTAGTTAGATTACTTCTGATACGCGAAACCCTACTAGTATTGACTTAAAGATACTATTCCACCGTACTTTGCTAACAGATAGGGTGGGTTATACGGTTACTCATACGTTCAGATATAACTGAGAATTAATTCAAGAGGTTTCTGAAGGTTGAGGGATAAGTACCGCTACTACTTTTACCGCTTGAGGTTGAGACGGTTGAGAATTAATCTGAAGGTTTTTCAGTATCAGATTGAATGGTTGAGAATAGCTGTTCAGAGGAAAGTATCATGAACAATAGTAAGGTAGTTCTCTCACGACGCGATATATACTCCCCCTATTAGTAAAGCGAAAAAGATAAATATATCAATTCACGCAACGGGACGGAAAGTGTGATTTCAACTTCATCAAAATCTTCCCGTTTGGGTATATTTTTTTCCCTCAATAAAACGGGGAGAACACTAATTGATTGGTGTAATATTGATATGGTGAAATGTTCATGTATGCTTTATGGCAGTTACATAAGAGTTGTAAAATAAAAAAGATGTTTTGAGGTTTCTACAAAAATATTTTTTTCAACTATTAGATTTTAGAGCATTAACTAGAATGTTGCGTGCTCGTTATTTAATTGACCATCCTTCATGTTTTTCTATTACATCATCAGTCTGGTATCCATTAAAATACTGTAAAAAATATTGGAACATACCTATTATTTTCTTCATCTTCAATTTGTTTTTTATCTATCATTCAAATAACCCAATATACTCACTAATGATTACTATATCCAAAACTTTAAAATTACACTCTGCTTTAAGTTTTTGGGGAGTTTAATGGTTCCTTTCATAGAATATGAAAAAATACTTTTTAATTCAGGCTGGCATCAAATATCTACTACCCTTTGGAGTCTCAAAAACGATGACACAGGAAGTGTAATCTATTTAGATTTCTGTAAAGATGAGAAAGGTGTTTTTTATTGTAATGATAAAGATGGTCAACCATTACCTGTTGATATCATAGAAGAATTCAACGAAGTGGTGTTGTTTAGAAAGAAACAAGGAGAAATCGACAAGGGAATCCCTCAGGAACGTTGGGAGATTGGTGAATAATAAATTGAAACTGAGCAGAAGAGTATCTGGACATTGGAGTAATTACGAATGCTATCTATTGAAAGATGAAAATGCCCATGTTGGGTGGATGGAATGGACAAGCAATAAAACCTTTCGATTAAATAAAAACCCTTTAACAAAACATCCTAAATCACCTTTCTTATATATCGTTCCACCAGATGTGCATATCCCAATTCACGAAGGTCTGATTCGAGTATCGCCTGAAAAGATTGTTCCAGAAGTGAAAATTCCAAATGGAAAGATATATGGTACTTATTCAAACAAATATTGTATTGTGGATAAATATGAACCTGTTGATTTGAATGAATTACCTAAACCATATTTATCAAAAGACGAGTTTCTTTACAGGATTACAGATAATTGGCGTGGTGATGTCCAGAAACAATTCAGTAAAGAAATTGCAATTAACGTGTTATCGTGTCCAAAATCTGATTATGGAATAGGGGGGATTGGTGCTCAATCGTTATGCCCTTATGGTGGTAAGCAAGAACTCAATAATCTGAACAGTTCGATAAGAAATCTTTTACCAAATGATTTCCTAAGAAAGAATAAAAGATATATGTATAAATCAATCAAGACGGTGTGTGATTTACATTCTGCAAATAGCGATATTAAAAAGAACAGTTCTGAAGAAATATCATATAATTATATCTACTCACCTAGTCCCCAAACACAATCATATCTAATACCAACCCAAATACCTCTAATAATCCCGGAAGCAATTTACAAACCAGATAAATGGGGATTAGATAGAGAT
The DNA here is from genome assembly GCA_964385215.1 of uncultured Thermoplasmatales archaeon. Lineage (GTDB taxonomy): Archaea > Thermoplasmatota > E2 > DHVEG-1 > DHVEG-1 > DAOWHD01. Next base: position 4,222 of record CAYLOF010000053.1, on the reverse strand, counting down.
GTACTTGATTATCAACTCAGTGCATTATTGTTAAACCCATATATTGAAGAAAATGCTCAAAATAATCTAATAAAAATTGTTACCAAAACTGCTCAGGACATGCTTAGAAAATCCAACATTCAAGCACCCCTGGACAATACTGGTGTACTTCGTTTAGCAAAAGCATGGTGCAGATTGGAATACAAACAAAGCATCAATGAAAATGATTTTACACGTATGAAAAACGATTTTCAAGATATTTTCAAGGAATACTATGATATGAGTGAGGATACTAAAAAATCTGGAAGAACCTACAACGTTCCTTTAACAAGAAACACTGATGCCAGGAGATTATCAATTAATGCTAATAAGATTTTCAAATATATTAAAAATGTAACAAGAAACAAAGGGTACAAAAAAATATCAAAAGAAATCATCAGAAAAGAAATCTCACCAAAAGAAATAACAAATTATGTTTTAGATGAAGGATTACAAGAACTGGTCAATGCTGGATATCTATTAATGTATAAGAATTATACAGAATTTGAAATTGTGAATCTATAAAAAATTATTTCCAATATGCTTTTTTTAATGGAGTTTCACCTAATTTCTTACCTAATTTATCTTTAATGTTTTTAATATCCTCTTCATCGGTTTTGATAAAATAAAAATTATCTTTAGCGTCACACAATTTTTTGTATTGCCTAATTTTTTCATTTTTCTTCTTGATGTATTCGCCCCCATCCCAACCAAAATGTTCAATTATCACAACATTGCCTCTATCATCTTCAATGATAAAATCGGGTCTATATTCTTTTCCACCTAAAGTCATTGTTCTTTCATATGCAGGTCTTATGTTATTCTTATCAAAAAAATATAAGATTATTAATTCACTTTTTGATTTTACAGGTATTGAGTTGAAATAATATTTTCCCTTGAATTTCTCTTTGAAATCTATTTCCTTTTGTTTTTTAACATAATCTATTCGTTTTAAATTCCTTTTTTCCTCTTGGCGTTCTTTCCAGTGTTCTTTACATAGGTAATGACCTTCAGGAACCTCAATACCACAGACTTCACATACTGGTTTTTGTTTCTCGGAGAGGTTACATTCATAACATAATTTAAACCACGGTTTCTTAGGTTTTCCACAATTGGGGCAAACAGTATTATCTGACATTAACAGAATGAAACAGATTTGCAAATAAGTAATTTTTTATCAAATCAATAAGTTCAATAAGTTAATTTTTCGATAGTAATATGATTAGAAATCTCATCAAGAAATTTGCTATGAGCGCAATTCTGTGAATAGATTATCACATCTTCCTTTGCTCTTGTAACAGCAACATAAAATAACCTTCTTTCTTCAACTTCCTTATCAAAATTATTTTCAATACGTGCAGGTTCAAGGATTGTTGGACTTCGGAGTTCACAAGGAAATCCATAAAGCCCCTTATCAACATTTAAAATAATTACAACTTTTGCTTGAAGACCCTTACTTTTATGAACTGAAAAATACCTGATTCTTTTCCTTATGGCAAACTCTTCGAAACAGTCATTAAAAATAGGATTTTTATAAATCCGTGTGAGAACCATAATGTCCTTATTTGTATAACCATTGGATAATAATTCATTAATCGTTTTCATACAATGGTCTGCAATCTGTTGGAAATATTGTTTTTTATAACCGCCTTTATGTAGGGATGAAAATACTTTAATTGGACGTCTTTCTTCAACAATAGATACTACTTTTTTATCAATTTGTATTCCCTTATTATTTTTTATAATATCATTTCCTGTTTCAACAATAGAACTAATGCTTCTATAATTATATGTTAAATATGTGATAGCAGGATGGGCAAAATATTTATCAAAATGGACGAAAAATTCTGGGTTGGAACCAGCAAACCCCATAATGCTCTGCCAATCATCACCAACACAGAATAACTTACAACTGGGATTCTTATCCATTAACATTTTTATGAGCTCATATCGTTGTTTTGAGATATCTTGATATTCATCAATCAGAATATGGTCATACACATCATGATTCAAATCATCATGATTTTTCAATGTATCAACTGCAAGATTAATCATATCTTCAAAATCAATTGCGCCCTCCGAATGTAATGTTCTTTCATAATCCTCATAAATTCTAATTGCAACATGGCAGAATGCTATTTGCTTTGGAGACCATTTCTCATGTTCCAATCTTTTTCTAATCGATTCGGGAGTTAACCGATATGTTTTGGCATTTCTTATAAAACTGGATATATTGCTTGGAAGTGCTTTGATATGGGATTTACATTCATCCCATACTTTTTCTACTAACTCGTAGTAAGGTATAGAAGTAATACTGATTTTTTCCTCAGATAAACTATTGGTTAATGCTTCATGGATACGGTCTTGTAATATTTGTTCAAAATCTGGGTTATTAACAAATTCTCCAAAAGTTGTTTCAACTAATATTTTATTGTTCTCATTGAATTTTTCTTTTTTAAGGTTCATGGTACGAATATACTTGTCCTTGTCATACCAACTTGGTACATCTCCGTTTTTATCTAATGACCAATGCTCGATATATATCTCATATTCAGGCAAGTAAAAGTCAGGGGCAGGTGTTTGCTTTCTACCTCTCTCATCAGTGTATTCCATCCAATCAGCATAACTTTCATAGTGGACAGTTATATTTTTACCATTGATTCTATGTGATAAAAAGAAATTCAAAATCGTAAGTTCACCAATACTCTTCACTCCTGTTCCATCTAAGGCAATGTATTGAAGTTGTTTTTGATATTCATAGAATTCTTCCTTTGTTTTGAAATCAACTTCCTCCTTGATTTTATCCTCAGTTCCAATGAATTTCATATAGTTGATTATACTATTTTGAAAAATTGATGATTGTTTTGCATTCTCGATTAATTCTTTTAATAATTTGTTTTGCTCACTATCATGATTATCTCCACCATAGACATTTGAATGTTCTCCTGCTTTTTTTAGAATGTCTAATCCAAGAGAGTGAAAAGTTCGTATCTCAATTTCATGGCCATATCTCTTCTTTAGTCGTTCTTTCATCTCATTTGATGCATCTCGTTGAAATGCCAATGCCAGAATACGATTAGATTGTACTGTATCTGGTTCACGTTCAATCAGATAAGCGATTCTGTTAACAATAACCTCTGTTTTTCCTGAACCTGCTCCAGCAACTACAAGGTTGTGTTTATCATCTGTCACTATTGCTGTTTTTTGGTTGTCATCTAATGGAAAAGGATTCTTCTTGAATAAATAGTCGTACTCCTGTTTCCTTCTCTCTATGAATTCACCATTATATTTCTCTATTTTTTCAAATATTTCTTCAATTTCAGAAAGAGTGTTTTCGATGCATGTTATAATTTCGGAAGAAAAAAGATTTTGATTATTAACTAATAGATTTATGTTTTGTAAAAGAGTATTACAATAGTTTAACAGTCTGGTCTTTTCTGAATAAGTAAGATATGTATCTTCCCTTTCAATTTTATCGTAACTGGTTTTCAAATGGTTTAATTCTTTTAGAAGATTGTGTTTAATATTCTTCGAAATGGAGTATACTTCATCTTCCAATTCGTTAGTTCTTTTTTTCAGATGGTTTGACTCTTTTATGAGATGGTGTTTTACATTCTTTAAAATAGAGTATATCTCATCTTCAAACTCTTTAATTCTGTTGTTGACATGTTTTAAAATGAAAATTCCAACTATGAAAGGAGCAAAAAGATAAGCAATTATTTGATATCTCTCGAACTTCTTAATTTCAGCAATCAGTTCTTCGGTGTCAGATATCTTTTCTAAGAAAGAGTTCTGTTCCATTTCAACCATTGCCAAATGTTTTTTCATTTGCTACGCTACCTCAAATCTACAAATTCATAACGCCGATTTATTTAGGCTTAAATGCTTTACAATACGAACATCGTGTTCCTGAATATACTTTACCACAATTCCAACATTCATAGAGAGGAATAGATTCAGCCTTCGGTAATCTTATGCCTCCTGTCTCTTTGAAGTGTTGTTTAGCCCATTCAGTATAACCTTCTGGTTTATCCCGAAATACAGATGCCTCTGATTCTCCACGAGCTAAACGTCTTATAGTTTCATCACGGAATTTCTCAAACTTTTCTATCTGTTCAGGTGTCCATTGCTCTTCACTCATCTTCCAACCCAAATAATATTACCAGATTGAATCTTAAACTTGAAAAGCAGATATGCTCCAATT
>CAYLOF010000052.1:3462-8915 GCA_964385215.1 uncultured Thermoplasmatales archaeon | reverse complement strand
AATATCAGAAATATCCCTCTGTGAAATGGGATACACATAATGTAAAACCCGGCAGCCACACCATTTTTGTAATTGCTGATGAAAACAATCAGATTGATGAGCTAGATGAATTCAACAATGAATTGGCAGTTGAAGTAAATGTATTTAACACCTCTCCTGCCAAGGGTGGTGAGGATCTTATGATAACTGAAGTGTACTATCACACCCATCCAGGAGTTAAAAACGAGTTTGTTGCCATATATAATCCTACAAATAATAGTTTGAATATCTCAGGTTGGTATATAACAAATCAACCATTGAAGAATAGAGCAGAGCAGGGAAAAATTATTTTTCCGAATAATACAATAATAGGTTCAGAAACTTACATATACATTACACAAAATGCCAGTGCCTTTGCATGGGAAACCGGTAAAAATGCAGATTTTGAGTATGACACAGATTCAATCGATGATGTACTGCAAATGTGTGCAACCAAAAAATTTACATTGAGTAATAACGGTGATATGGCTGCATTAAAAGATTGGTACAACCATACAATTGACATCATGGCCTATGGTGATTTAGACTATAATTGCAGTGGATGGAACGGCTCACCGATTCCATATTCTGGGGCGGGAGTAGTTCTAAAAAGAAATTTTAATCAAAATCATCCAGTAGATACAAATACATCAAGTGATTGGGATCATCCAAGGAGATATGGCATTGGCCAATCTGATTTTCCTTTTGTTGACATATCTTTTCACGGAGAGATCCAAGCATTTGTCTCACCTGATTGTAGTTTTAAAACGATTGTCGAAGAACTTCGAAAAGCCAATGAATCAATCTACTTCAACATATATGAATTTACAAATCCATTTCTATGTGATGAACTTGTAGCTGCGCTTAGAAGAAATGTAACTGTGAATATCTTCCTAGAGGGATCGCCCATAGGGGGCATACCTGACAAAGAAAAGTTCATACTAAATAGAATTGCAACATATGGAGGAAACATCAGACTTATTGTTAATGACGATGAAAACGATGTCCATGCACGTTATACATTTGATCACGGAAAGTATCTTGTAATCGATAGCAACACTGTGATTGTGGAAAGTTGTAACTGGGCTAAAACAGGCATACCAAAAGATCCGACATTTGGCAATCGCGAATGGGGCATAGTTGTAAGAAGTGAAGAGGTGGCAGATTATTTTCTCAGTGTTTTTCTTGATGATTGGAATCCAGAGCGTTGTGACAGCTACTCATTTGACGATGTAGCTCTGTCTGTTCCTCCAGATTATTACATGAATGATGATGTTTACAAAGGATCATATAATCCACAGTTTATTTCAGAAAAAATTGTAGGAAATTTTTCTGTCACTCCAGTTTTTTCGCCAGATACCAGTTACAAAGCAATATACAACATGATAGAGTCAGCAAGCGAAAGTATCTATATCGAACAATTGTATGTGTATAGAGATTGGAATAAGGGTATAAGTCCTTTTGTTGAACGCCTGGTCAATAAGTCAAAACAAGGAATTGACGTCAAAGTCATATTGAACTATAACCCTCGCTATGAATCAACCAATGAAAAATGCAATCTCACAAAACAATACTTTGAGGAAAACGGAATTGAAGTGAAATTTATTTATTCTAATTGGTCGTATTTCTGCAATATTCATAACAAAGGAATGATTGTTGATAACAAATCAGTTTTAATATCTAGTGTAAACTGGAATGAAAACTCAGTCACGCGAAATCGCGAAGCAGGAATAATCATGGAAAATGAGGATGTGGCAAAATACTATGCAGATGTTTTTCTCTATGACTGGAATCTCACCCGTCCTCAACAACAGGATACAATTGAATCGCAAGTAAAAAATGAAAATACTATTTATATAGTAGGCATATTTACCATGACCTTCGCACTTATAGCACGTGACTGGAGAAAAAGAGAATGGACATAGTTGTACTACCAATAGGATTGATCTCCATAATTGCCGTTTGCATAATGATTGGGACGCTTGCCGTTGCATATGTTAAAAAATGGATGGTGACATATGCACTGATAGTTGCAAATTTTATTGTGTTTATCATTACACTTATTTTTCAAAACGAGATTATTTTTGGTATGAAAGATGGGGTTTTTCAGTATGCGGGCCTGGCATTTAGACCGATTTATCTTTCATTTGAGTACTCACCTCAACTGTATACGTTGTTTACATCAATGTTTATACACAGCGGTTTTCTCCATATAATTGGGAATATGCTAGTATTTTTCTTTGTTGGAATGGCTTTTGAGCAAAGAATAGGATGGAGGAATTTTTTGATCATCTATCTACTGGCTGGCATGTGTGGCACACTTGCCCATTCGTTATTGAATTTAGGTTCTGGAGTTCCATTAGTGGGTGCATCTGGAGCAATATTTGGCATTATGGGTGCATTTGCATTTTCTTATCCAAGAGATGAAGTAGTTATGCCCATCCCATTGGGCTTTTTTATGATTATTCGTCGTATCAAAGTAATATATGCTGTACTGATTTTTGCCGTAATGGAAACTGCAATTGTTATGTTTGGCGTTCAAGACACTACTGCTCATTTTGCACACATAGGCGGCCTAGCTGGCGGAGTTGTTTTAGCAGCAATTCTACTTAGAAATAAGAAGACCCACAGAAAAACAGGCGAAACAATATATTATGACTCATACGCCCATCAAGAGCCAAGGAGAATTGATTTTTCTGTTCTTCGAAAATTAGCCAAAACATCCAATCTTAACGAAATGCTAGACAGAATAGAAAATGAAACCGTCCCACAAGTTAGAGATATTTGGCTTGAACATTTTCTTGAAAAAACTAAGTGTCCTAAATGCGATAACCCTTTGAGTACTTTTGACAGAAAGATCTGGTGTGAAAATTGTGGTTTTAAGGCAAATTATTAGCCATTTTTTAAAAGGAAAAGGTTAAGCCCTTTAGTTCTCCAAACAGCACAAGGCTAGATATTACATAACCAGCTATTGCGCCGCCACAGAGACAGGGAAGACCCGCCTGTGGTTTACCTTTCATAACAAAAGTCATAAGTACTGCAAAACCAACGAGAGTGCCGATTACAACTGACAAAGTTATTGGAAAAGCATTGTCGATATTGACATATGTGGCTACAACAAGAATTCCTGGCATTACAATATCTCCTAACCCCATAAAAAATGCTTCTCGTTCCTTACCCTCTTTAAGTTTTTCTTTCAATCTTTTTGTCTCTTTAATAAGTGAATAGTGCCTAATTTTTGGCACTACCAGCAAAACTGGAAGTTTAAGGTCCATGACGGTGTCTGCAAGGTCAATCATATGTTTAGTTTTGTAAACAGATATTGCATCATATATCGCTAAACCTATCAAGAGAATAAGTACCAATAGAATACCCAATGATATTCCAAATATGGCAATGGCACCAGCACCCACTATAACTCCACAGATATCTATCACATACCATTCAGGATATTTGAAAAGCATCACAACAAGAATAGCTGCAAGGATTATTGAAAAAACAATTGATGTTGAAGTAGAAGTAATGCTGCCAAATAACGGATAAAATACATAAGCAGCAGTATAACCTATTGCACCTAAAATTATTGCTTGTATTAATTGTTTCTTCCAAAACTTTGCAATTAGTAGAATCAAAACTGTAAAAACCAGCATTATAACAAAAATATATGCAATGTTCACAGGATTGTCAGGGTCTTCAAATGCCTGCATACCTGCTTCTTCAAAAGTTCCTGTTATTAGCAACGCCAGACCATGTATAAGAATGAACAAAAATGCCATTACAACAACTGCGAAAATTTCTTTTTTATCTACTGGCGTTTTCTCATCCATTCTTTTTCAAGAACAATGCTTGCATATTTATATGATTTGATTTTTTATCCCTTAGATAAAAAGTGCATATCCAAAGAAGATATACCAAATAAAAAAAGAATATAACACCAAGAAAAATACTCCTTCTTTTCTAGAAATGATGTGCCCCGTGTATACCACTGGAAGCAGGATCAGCGTTGCCATCACTAAAAACAACAGATGATAAAAAGATACTGTAGCGTTTAACGGTATAACGAGGGCGCATGCACCAAGTATCAGGAAAATATTAAACACATTTGACCCGAGAACATTACCGACAGCAATGTCGGATTCTCCTTTATATGCGGCCGTTGCAGAAACCACGAGCTCAGGAAGTGAAGTACCGATTGCTACCATCGATAATGCAATAACGAATGGAGGAATATTAAAAAAATCTGCAATTGTTACTGCTGATTCTATCAGTAACCATGCTCCAACAACAACACCGACGATACCTAAAATAATAAAAAGGATGCTCTTTTGAGTCGTTCCTTTTTTGTATTCTTTCGAAATGTTCCTCTCTTTTTTTGCACAATGGAGAAAATAAACTACAAACGTTGCAAATAAGACCAAGAATATAACCCCACTAGCTATGTGGTAATGAGCATCCAACAATCCAAAAAACGAAAAGAAGAAAAGGACAATTGTGGCACCGACAAGTATCGGCATCTCCCGCCCTATAATGCTTTTTTTTATATTTATGGGGTGGATAATTGCACTCAATCCTAATACTAGCAAAATATTAGCAACACAGGATCCAATGATATTCCCCAATGAGATGCCTGCTCGATTCTGAAAAGCAGCACCAACAGAAATTGCAAATTCAGGAGCAGATGTACCAAATGCTACAATTATTAATGAAATAATTAGGGAGGATATCTCTAATCTCGCTGCAGTTTTTGATGTGCCCTCTACTAAGATATCTGATCCTTTCCAAAGTAAAATGATGCCAACAATAAATACAGGAATTGCAAAAGCAACATTAATCATAACATCGTGTAATCAAAATGGTCATTTAAATAATCTGAGTAAAACAAACCTTTTTGTATAAATGTCGATTAAGATTTTCTGAATTAACATGACTAAGGGAAAACTGACATTCATCGGTTTAGGACTCTACGATGAAAAAGACATATCATTAAAAGGGCTGGATGAAATCAAAAATTGCAATAAAGTTTATGCAGAATTTTACACAGCAAAGCTTGTGGGAACAGACATAGATAAATTAGAAAGTACAATTGGAAAAAAAATTAAGGTTTTAACTAGAGAGGAAACAGAACAGGGCGACAATATTATAAATTCTGCAAAAAAAGAAAATGTTGTTTTTTTAACATGTGGTGATTCAATGACAGCAACCACGCATGTTGATCTTAGATTAAGAGCAATAAATGAGGGAATTAAAACAAAGGTTGTACATGGTAGCAGCATCGTTACCGCAGTTCCCGGTCTACTTGGTCTTCAGAATTATAAATTTGGGAGGACAACGACACTTGCATACCCTGAAGAAGATTACTTCCCAACAAGCCAATACGATATAATCAAAAATAACAAGGAAATGGGATTGCATACGCTTGTTCTCCTCGACATCCA
>CAYLOF010000052.1:0-3362 GCA_964385215.1 uncultured Thermoplasmatales archaeon | reverse complement strand
ATTTGCCGGTTGAATTAAGTAAAAAATTACAAAAACTATAATAACCCAAGATTGTATTATTCCAACTATTAGGGGATCTAGGATGCAAAAGAAAGATGATATTGTTGGTTATATATATGGAAATGTAGGTTCGACTGAATTTAATTTTGCAGTAAATGGACAGAATGTACGAAAGTTTGATTACATATATGCTCCTCATAAGGAAGGGCATATGTTGGCTCAAGTGATGGACATCAAGCAGCACTCGGATCTTAATTTTGAGGATGCGGCAGGGCTAATAAGCAGCGAAGATCGGCCAATGATCAAGACTAAAGTTTCTGCATTCGCAGATGTAATTGGATATCGTGATAAAAGAGGACTTTTGCAATCTCCCCGTACTCCATTTGACGCAGGTTCTGAAATTGTTTGTGCCGATGAGAATCTTGTAAGAAATGTTCTTGGATTAAATGCGGCGAAGGATAACGGAGCTTACATCGGGCTCTTAAAGGGACATAATCTACCAGTCTATCTTAATATAGACTCGTTGGTCCAGAAGCATATTGCTATACTTGCAAAAACTGGTGGTGGTAAGAGTTATGCTTGTGGTGTGCTTGTGGAAGAACTTCTCAAGAAAAAAATATCAATGGTCGTAATTGATACACATGGAGAATATCAATCATTAACTAAGCCAAACAGAAGTAGAAAAGACCAAAAGGACATGGAAAAATTTGGGGTTAAAAAACAGGAATATTCTAGTCAAATTGCTGAGTTTTCTCCAATAGGAAATAGAGGCGGGATGAAGCATCTTGCCCTTAATGGATCAAATCTAGAAGCACATGAAATATTAGATCTTCTCCCGTCAAAAATCTCTGGACCTCAGAAAGGAGTGTTATACCAGGCAATAAAAGAAGTGAAGGAATATAAAAATATATACGCTCTTAGAGATATAATAGATGCAGTTGGAAGAAGTAAAAGTAATGCGCGATGGAACGTTATTGCATCGCTTGAATCACTTGATTCAATTGGTGTGTTCTCCGAAGCAGGGACATCTACAGGAGATCTTGTGAAGAAAGGAAAATGTTCCGTAATAAATATGAAAGGCGTTCCACCCGATGTACAGGGCGTTGTTGTAGCACGCCTTACAAAGAAATTGTTTGACGATCGTAAAGCGGGTAAAGTGCCTCCATTCCTATTCATAGTTGAAGAAGCACACAATTACTGCCCTGAACGGGGTTTTGGGACTGCTGTTTCGTCCAATATGATGAGAACTGTAGCATCAGAAGGTAGAAAGTTTGGAATGGGTTTGTGTATCGTCAGTCAACGTCCAGCTAAGGTAGATAAAAACGTCATTTCACAGTGCAATACAAATATTATTCTGAAAGTTACAAATCCCAATGATCTTAAGGCGATTATTCAGTCCGTGGAAGGAGTGACAAGCCAAACATATAGAGAGATACAACGTCTTCCTATTGGAGTTGCTTTGATTTCCAGTGCCTCTCTCCAGATGCCGATTATGGCAGAGATACGTACTCGGGAAACAAGTCATGGGGGCAAATCAGTAGCCATCTCTAAAGGAGGGAAGACCTCCAGTTATAAACCTCCTAAAATGCCCCAAGCACCACCATCTAGCCCTCAGTCTAAACCACAACCTGAAATCACAGTTGATATACCTGAATCAAAACCTACAACAGATAATACTACAGAAAAAGCCAAAGATGTAGCCAGAGTGGCAAAAAGATTGGGATGGGTTTCTACAGATGACCCAGACGAGGCAATCAATGAATTGACGAAAGAAGCAGAAAAAATGAATGAAAACATCTATAAATATCTAGAATCACTAGCCAACCTTGGTAAAAACTTTTGTCACGAAAGCGGACCTAACTGCATAAAATGCCCAATGAAAGAGGGGTGCAAATACCGTGTCACACATGGAACAGATAAGAAGAAAGGGTTTTTAAGGAAAAGATAAGGGAAATATGAATAGAAAAACAATCTTGATTGGTTCGATTATTATTTTTAGCATATTGACTATATCTGGTTGTTTGGATTATTTTTATACAAATGGTGGCAATACGATTTATGAATCCCATCCTACAAAAATCAGTTATACAATTAGTTACGGATACAAAGTGAATTGTACTGGAAATGGCGATTATAGCATAGAATATGATTGTGATAAACCTGAAGTTCTCATTGGAACGGTAACAATCACAGATTTGTTGCACGAACAAGATTATAGCGAGACAACACTGGCAAACAACAATATGATCGGTTGGAACATAAGTGGCGAGGGCAGTGATAACTATAAACTTGGAATAGTTGCAACAGTTGAAATCGAAGGTTTTCTTGTTTCTGATCTCAGTGGTACAGGAGCAGAAACATTGCAAGGGTTACAAAACAATTATATGGATATAGTCGATCAATATTGCCATAAGCAATCAAATGAAACCATAACGTTCATAGATCCAAAAAATCCTTTAATCAAAAACACAGCAGTTATTGTAAAAAATCAAGCAAAAAGCAACAATTCTTTTGTCTTAGCAAAAGAGCTTTTCATATGGTTAAAGCAACATACCAACTATCAGACACATATTGGAGACAACAATATTCAGCCTGCAAGCATAACCATCCAAAAGAAAACAGGGGATTGTGATGACCTTTCATTTCTATACATATCTCTTTGTCGCTCAATAGACATTCCTGCAAGATTCATAAGAGGATACTTAGCAGAAGAAAATGACGATGGGGTTAGTGTGATTTCCCATGCATGGGCAGAGGTTTTTGTTGGGGGCGAGCTTGGGAATTATGGCTGGATACCTGTAGAATGTGCAGGCGATAGTGATACGAAGACTGAAATAAATCAGAATTTTGGAGTGGAAGACGTAAGTCATTTACGACTATTCAAAGACGACGGAAGTGACGAATCCTTGAATGTATCTATTTCTGGAATCATGATGTACTATACGAAGGGTATGAAAGTTGACATGTACTCATTTGCAGACATTAGCAAATACAGTACACTGGAATCAAAAGAGCTTTGCATCGATGAAGACAATAAAAGAACATACATATAGTGGTGCTGGAAATAAAAAACAGTTTTTATTTTGGAATGGATGTAATCTGCATTATGTCTACGGTGGAAAATTTATGATTATATCTTAGAAGGCAATCGATTGGAAAGAGTAGGAAAAGTGGGCAGTTACCTTTCTTGCTCATATTGTGTTAGATTTCCATCATCCTGCTCTTCAAATAGTGGCACCTGCCTTGGAACGGTATATATTATTTTAACTCGTGATTTCATCTCATCCTCACCACAATTCAGCAACCAGTATTTCTTTAAAAAACTAAGCATTTTTTCATCTTTTAAGTCGTTAAATTAACAG
>CAYLOF010000051.1:0-8999 GCA_964385215.1 uncultured Thermoplasmatales archaeon | reverse complement strand
CAACAGTCTTTATGATAACTGGGAAAGTATCATCAACGTAGAATGTTTCGTTGTCAATAGCTGTATTTCCAAGTTTATCAACAGCTTTAATCTCTAAATAATGTTTACATTCCTCTGTGAATTGATATGTTTCACCAGCAGGATCTGCAGGTATCCATTCAGTCCATCCATGAGATTGATTCCAAACATGATATTCAAATGTTTCAAGCCCGACACCGGGATGTGAAGGAGGAAGTTCCCAGTAACAGCCAAAATCTTCTGCCGAGAAAATTATATCAGTGCTTAGATCAACACACCAAACATCATGATCATCTTCATCTAAATCCTTATAACAATTTGGTTGTTCAACAACCTTAGTAATATTTGGTGGTGTACAATCTACTTTTAAATGTTGCTTTTGCCAGTTTTCATGATTGCCAAATTTATCAAATGCTCTGTGTTCTACAATGTGAAGACAGTCTTCATCAAACGTGAGCATAAAATTAATTTCGCCATGTATTGGATTAGTATCATTAACATCGTTGTCATATACTGTACCATTATAGAAAAAATCAATACCATTGAAAGGCGGTTCATAATCAACAGTTACTTTCCATTCAATCTTTGCAATTCCTGCAGCACCATTTGAAACATCTGGATAAGTACAACCAGAATCAGTCGCGTTAATATATTTCACTGTTGAGCAGTTTACCCAAGTATAGTTCATTATACCATACTGTTCATATAGATGCGGATAGCCAAATGCTGTTGTAGATTCTGGTTCTGTTGCATCAACCCAGAAATCAGTATGGTTGTAAGTAGTATAGATATCATTTCCATTTCCAGCTCGATCTTTACATGCATAATGAATCTGGTGGCTACATGTAGTCCAATTAGAAAGTATTACCGATATATTACCAAATTCATCATTGGAATCACCAATGTCGTCATCAAAAACTGTTATAGGTCCAACAACAGGAGAATTATTTATGTATATCATATATGTAAGAGTTTCCGTTCCTGTTGCACATTCGCCTAAATCTGTTGAATTTATCCACACTGGCGTGTTAGGTCCTATGCCAGGATGAGGTGGTGTATTTGTTAAGTTTTTTGGTTCTCCAAATTCAACTGTTTGTTCTGGTGGTGTTGTGTCATTACAATCATCACAAAGTGCAGTTGTTAAATTATACAGCATACTCCCTACTTCAGATATATCTCCAACAATAACATCGGTTTCGTTAGTGATATCATCAGTAGTATTTGTACCAAATGGAGGTATCAACACAGCGTTATTCCCAGATATAGCCATTAAATTTGGTATATTAAGACTTGTACCTGCTCCACTACTGTCAACGCCAATAACAACTATTCGAGTTCCATTTAATTTCAGATTATTAGCTGCCATGATTGCATCATATAAAGGAGTTCCACCGCTATCACTAGTTGTGGGAGTACCATCAGTCATCATTATCATTAGATCATTATGTTGATTCATATTTAGTACTTCATTAATTGCTGCCTCCCAATTTGTCGAACCACCACTGACAATAGCATTTATTCTTGTTTTAATTAATGAAGTATTATTAGTTGGCTCAAGTGTACTTTTAATTGATGCATCAAATTCAACAACTCCTATCTGAGCTTCTGTATCAGGTAGAAGAGCATCTACTGTATCATTTGCAGCATCTTTAATAAGTGGAATGTCCAGATTTTGATCCATGCTTCCTGAGCTATCTAATACCAATGTTAAATTGATACCGCAAGATGGCGATAGAGGTGGGTTTTCTTCTATTGGTTGAGAAAATGGTGCTGTTGGTGTTGGCAAATCATCATCACCAATTACAGGTGGCGCAAGTAACACTACTGCAGATATTGCAGACATTACCATAAACAGTGCTATAATGCTAACACCTAATATTCGTCCATTACTACTTATATTCTTCAATATATTTTTTCCAATCTTTTTTTGTTTCATCTATTATTTCCTCCAATTATTTTTAATCTTTTCTTTTTCTATTCGTCGGTTTATTTATTAAGGACTTGTTGTACAATCGTTTCCCACTTTGATTCCGCAACTTTCCTTACTTACTTTTATTTTTATTTGACATATATTATTCTTCCCACATATATATACTTTACGGATTACACACAGTGACATTTGTTTCATATAATCAGGTTACCTCTCCAATTCAGCTACCGCTCATATTATGTAAACATAGGATAGCAACGTCTGTGTGTGTATTTTCATTATCCTCATCACATGCCTTAATATACGCTCATTGATGCTTTTTCGCATATATACTATTTCCCCATATTTCTGCAATTATATATGAATATTAGGTTTGGTATGACACTATATTTACCAATAAGGCGTTATAAAATATTTATTGAATATTAATAATTTTAAATATTTACCATGTGGATAATATTGTGGATAGATCTTTGTATCTGTATATGGGTAAGTGTAAAAGACATTTCTTGATCCATTTGTTTTATCATCAACTGTTCTCATCCTGTTCTTTATTCTTCACTTTCTCTTTTCTTTTTCACTCGCCCCAAACCTTTGCTTTGTCCATCACTTAATTAGGTTCAGCTTTTTGTATGGTCCGTGGCCTACACACTTGCATCTAAACTGACTTACTGTTTGGTTTTCCATGACCACTTTAGTCCCTTTCAGTTTGCGAGACCTACACACCCCTAAAACCTTTTGCAGAATTCAAGATCTGCCACCTGCTTTTTTCTCCTGTAAACCATCACTTCAAACACACCCTTAACCCCTTTCAAAAACCCACCTTATAAATCGCCTTTAGTCCCTTACAATATACAATACCTGAAATATAATTCTCTCCCGTAAGCATTTTCAGTTTGCGAGACTCATTTTCCTTTTAGTATCCAAGATCTAAGATATAATTTCCTCCCAAAGTCATTTCCACTTTGAAATCATTTCCAGCATTTGAGACCTACTGGTTAGTGGCAGTAGGGGCTAAGAAAGATTATTTAAAGAGGAGCACCATAATATACAAACACTTTAAGGTAAAATCATGAAGAACTATAGATTCTCTGTTGTGATTGAAAAGGATGAAGACGGATATTTTGCCTTCTGCCCCAATCTTCAAGGCTGTTACACTCAAGGCGATAGTTATGAAGAGGCTTTAGAAAACATTAAAGATGCTATTCGCCTCCATATAGAAGATAGAATAAAGGACGGTGAGACGATTCCTATAGTGGAATCTATCAGCCTAACTTCTCTGGAAGTTGCAGTATGAGGGGGAAACTTCCTCGAGTGCCTGCTGGTAAAGTAATCAAGGTTTTGGAGCGTTTAGGATTCATGCTCGTCCGCCAAAGCGGAAGCCATAAAATTTACAAAAACAGAGAGGGCAAAAGGGTAACTGTTCCGCATCATCCAGGAAAAACTCTTCACCCTAAGGTGTTAAAAAGCATTCTTAGAGATGCTGATCTGACATTAGAACAGTTCAAAGAGCTAATGAGGTAGTAATATAGTCACCGAGCAAAACGCCCTTGTATTGTAGCTTGTCTCTAATGGGATTACCTAACGAGTATATGGGGTTGATGAGGGTTTCTTTTAAGCCAATCTGATTCTTGGACGAGTAATATTTTCATAAGACGCTCAACACCCTTTCTTAGTTTTCCTTCCAGTTGTTTTTCTTTTTTTCTGCAAAACCACAGTCCTGTCCAATATGCGGTACCTATACCACTTGGTAGTTCCTTGCAGTTTCCAAGACCCGCTGGCTACCTGAAGCTACCTTTTCCTTCTGTAACCCCCTAAAATAAAAACTATTCCAACCCTGTCCAACGCTGTCCAGTTTACAGTACCTGGTATCCTGTTCAATTCCGTCCAGTTTACGGTACCCAAACCTATCTCATATATAATGCCTTGTCCAATCTGCGGGACCTAGCTATTGCCTATTATACAATATCCACAACTCCACCTAGCATTCCAGCATCTGTCTCCTTGCCCAGCATTCAGTACCTGAGTTTTGTCCAGTTTACGAGGCGTTTCTATTTCCAGCATATGTGGCTTTTCATTTCCAGAATTTGAGACTTAACAGCTTCCAGGATGCAATAGTTTTTTACATTTATAACATCCGCGGCTTTTACACTAAATCCACATCATAAAACCCTGCGGCTTTAGACATAATCGTTATTATTTCTATCGTTTTAGATTCATTATACTCTATGCAATGATCTCTTGGACCTTTTAATCTGTAGTATGTTTCCATTGTTGCTTCTTATTTTCGGAAAACTCAGCACTCTCTTGAATATTCTCATCAGCAAACCATTCATGTATGTTTATCAACACATCTTCCAACTCAGTTTGTAGATTTTTCTAGTAAAACCCTGCATTTCCCATATTGTATGCTTTTGTGTTCTGAAGTCGAATAGCTGTATATATTTTTCAAACAAAATCCTTGGAACCCTCGATCATTTCTCATAATCTAAATACCTTCAAATTCATCACTATAATCGTTCCTCCTTTCTTCCATCGGGACGATATCGGACGATAGCATTTAGCACATAAAAAATTCTGTTAGACTGGTTAATCTGTAAAAATTTTAACAATCATTTTTTCAACTTCGCCGATTTTAGTTTTTTTAAGAGAACCAATTTTATAGAGGACTATTGATTTATCTGCAGTAAATAATCTGTTAGGTCTTATTCTGCTGGCTATTCTTAAGCTCCCATGTTTAAAATCTGTTTCTTTTAAAGATATGGCATAATCATCTGTTCTTGCTTTACTTGTTATCTGTGAAAGTATGGTGTCATCTCCTTTTAAATTTGCAACGACCAATGCAGGTCTTTTCTTCGAATAACTTAAATCTGAGAAGGAAAAGGTAGAACGATGACATCTCCTTTCATAAATTCTTCCATGCTTTTTGTTCCTCTTTGCTATCCCAGTCTTTGGCTAATGATTTTTCACTTGCTACAGCAGTTGCCAGTCTTTGGCTAATTTGTTTCATTGGTCTAAGTTCTATATGATCATCAAAAGCAAGAATAACTATTATTGAACCTTTTTTGAACCCTTCTGTTTTATGTATCCTTCCTGGAATAGCAATCTGCCCTTTGTCTGTAATTGTTGCGCTTCTAATTTCAACTAATGACATTATATTACACACCATCCTCATCAATCCAAAAAGCAAAACATATAACACATATGCATGTCTTCTCATTGAAAAAAGAAAACCGTCTAGTTTAGTAAAAAAAGCGCATCTCTACAACCTTGCAGATCATATACAATCGTTGCTCTCATTTTTAAAAAACAAAAAAACACAAGAAATTTTTCTGCCGACATGGAAAGAATATGAATCCCTAGCTAAGCAATATAAGGTGAGATAAATGAAAGCATTTGACCGGAACTATATCTCCAAAGAACTAAAGAAAATAAACTCACATCTTGAAAAACAAATCCACTTTCAAAACCATTCTCAAAATCACGACGTCAAGGACCTGCGGTACCACTTTCTCAAAACACTTCTCCCACGCTCTCCATATGTTCCTACTGAACTTCAGCATGATGGTGCAAAGAGTGAATGACTGAATCAAAGCCAGCATATGGTATATCAGGCATCAATTCATTGCCTAATTGCTATGAAGCTAAGTAAGCTCTGTAAAAAGTAAAACTTTAAATCGAATATCTTAACCATTGGCCTCCTCTATTAGAAATCTTAAGGATATCATCCCCCGCCGTTTTCATTTGCTTTTTCCCAAACGTTTTAAACAACTATTTATACAAAACCAATTATAGCAAAGGGTAGAGGTTTGGCTTTAATGAAAATTGATAAAAAAATTATTTCGCTTTTAATAGTCAGTCTGCTTGCATCAACAGTCATGTCGGGATGTATCGAACAACAAGGTGGAAGTAGCGGAATAGGGTTAATTACCATACCTGCTGCAAGTGCATCTGCTTCGGATAATCCAAAATATGCTATGGCATCATATTACAGTTCAGAAGAACTAATTATAAACACCAGCGTATCTCAATATGACCTGCCTTTAGATTTGACATCGATAACAAACATAAACGACATCTATTCTCGATTTTATTTTAACGATGAGCAAAAAAATCTTTTGAGCGGGAATGGCTTCGTTGTCGTAGATTACGGCTTTGAAAGTGATATAATTCAGCCGTATAAAGACATGAAACTAGCAAATATTCCAATTTTTGTAACAAGCGATACATTGCTGCATTTATACCACATACAATTTGATGAAATACTGAAGGGAATAGAGGAAAGAGAATTTTTTGGCAAAATTCTAGATATAAGCAAAGCACTTTTTGATAAATCGGTAGAAGGATATCAGAACTATGTTGATAGTGATCTTAAAGAGGCAGCACGGCGCAATATTGCCTATTTGGCTGTTGGGCTGTCTCTACTGCAGACGCCAACGGAAGGATATGATGGATTGGAGGGCATACAAACAGTCAATTTTAGCATTCCTAGTTATGTAAATGATGAAGTAGATGGAGAAGTTACATTTATTGAATCTCAAGATGGTTTTCATGATAGTCCACTATTTCTCTATAGAGAAGATTACTCCCAATACAAACCACGGGGACACTACACGCAATCTGAGAAACTCAAACGTTATTTCAAGGCCATGGTGTGGTACGGACGAATGTCGTTTTTAATGAAAGGCGGAAATCCCCATTGCCAAAGCTGTGATTTTTTGATATCTAACAATGATGCAAAGATTCAAACAATTCAGGCAATCTTGATAGCTACTACATTACCAAGCGTGAAGATAGATGATGAATCCCTTGAAAATATATGGACAAGAATATACAAGGTTACGTCCTTCTTTGTGGGAACCGCAGATGATCTTACACCATATGAATACCTTAACTGCATAAAGGATGTGTTCGGATTAGAATTCAACGCAACTGAACTCGCTAATGATACGAAACTCTTTGATTTAAAAGTAGAGCTTGCACAACTTAGAAGCCCAAAAATCTATGGTGGAACAGGAGAAATAGTCATACTTAAGCCACCTGGAGTGCCATTTACCATAGAAGATCTAAATGAAACCCTAGAAAAAACCAAGGGCATGAGACTCATGGGTCAAAGATTCATACCAGATTCATATATGTTTCAACAACTTGTATTCCCTGCAGTAGATCCCTACACTGGTACAAACAATCCTTTCACCATGGAACATACTGACGGAGGACCAACACGTGCATTTCCTAGAGGGCTCGATGTTATGGCAGTTCTAGGTTCAAACAAATCTCTTGAAATACTAGAAAATGAGGGAGATACAGAATATGACCATTACTATGAACAAATGGATAAGCTACAGGAAAACTTCTCAAATTTAAACATCACCGAATGGAACCGTAATCTCTATTTTGGTTGGATATATGCCCTCAAACCACTATTAAAGGAATATGATGGCAACTATCCAACATTTATGCAAACCGATGCATGGCAAAACAAATCACTACAAACCACACTTGCCTCGTGGGCTGAGCTACGTCATGATACAATCCTTTATGGAAAACAGAGTTATACGCCGGTTAAAGCAACGTCAAATGGACATTCTGAACATCTTGTAGAAGGATATGTGGAACCAGTGCCTGAATTCTACACAAGACTTAATGCACTCACCAAAATGACAAGAGAGGGACTTACAAATCTCAATGTCCTAAATAACACAGAAACCTACAGATTACAGGAACTAGAAAACATCCTTGATAGACTTGTTAACATTTCCAAAATGGAACTTGAAGGTCAAAAACTAACAGAAAGTGATTATGATTTCATCAGAAATTTTGGTGAGAATTTAGAAAACATAGTAATTGGTGTCAAAAGTCGTGGGAAACAAACAACCATAATTGCAGATGTGCACACTGATACAAACTCAAACCAAGTTTTAGAGGAGGGTGTTGGATATGTGAATATTATAATGGTGGCCTATGAAACTCCCGGCGAAGGAATCGCTGTAGGTGCAGGTCCAGTGTTCAGTTACTATGAATTCAAACACCCAATGAACAATCGGTTAACAGATGAGGAATGGGAATTCATGTTAAAAAATGGGCAAACACCAAATCGACCTAACTGGACTGACTCATTCATATCGGATTAAGCCTTTCAGAAACTTTCCTTCTTCTTATCTTTTTTATCGGACAATAACACTTTGGTAAAAATTTTATGAAGTTTTGTATAAATGTATAAATAAAGATTTATGTAATACAACCACTATATACCAAACAAGACGGGGAGACTATGAGCAATACAAAGGGAATAGCAATCAGGTTAGATCAAGAGATTTACAAAAAGATTGAAAAACATGAATTACCAAGAAACGACCTAATACAAAAAGCCGTTATGAACTTTCTAGAAGACGACAGCATTACTAACAAAAGTGATCTAGAAGAAAACATCCCAGATGAGATATATGAAGAGGTGTACAACACACTTTATAATGCTGAAGTGGCACCGCTTAAACAAAAAGTAGAGCATCAGCAAGAGATGATAACCTTATTAAAAGAACAACTAAACGAATCCAGAAGTGATAAGAAATTTTTACAAAACGAAATATTACATGTACAGTCAGAACAAACCAAATCCAAAATGCCTCTCCGAACAAGAATTAAAAGAAGATTGTCTAAATCAAACAGTCAGAAAAGTGAACCATAGCATTCATCAGTATGTCACTTGGTAGAGCCAGTAGTAAAATCAAGTCATCATTGTTAATACTCCAAGCACGGGAACTGGCTAAACTACTTCATTCATCTATATATCCTGTCATGATGATCATATTCTTCGATGATGACAAGTTTTTCAGATTCTTTTATGGAAAAAGCTAACACAAAACTTTTGTCAATGTGAACTCTTCGCAGATGATGAAGTGGTTTTCGAAGGTTTTTATAGTGATATGGGTTTGACCGTATTTCTTCAATTTTTTTAGAGATTACTTCTAATTGTTTTGGATTCTTCTTTGCAAGTTTAAAGAAAGAATTCCACCTGGTCTATAGCGAACGAAGTGAGCGTTGACCGGTG
>CAYLOF010000050.1:0-9162 GCA_964385215.1 uncultured Thermoplasmatales archaeon | reverse complement strand
ACACCACAGTAAGTAATGAAGGAAATGAAATTGAAAAAGACTACCACCAACCCATAGAAAAGCTCCAATGGCTTTCACCTAATGGGGAATTACCTAGTACATATAAAGAATACATAGAGGCGCATCCACTTAAAAGAGCCATATTCTCAGCACCTAGAAACAATGATTGTGCAACTCAATCTTTAGACCCAATATCATTACTAATAGATAGTACATTATACTCACAGATTGTGACAGGCATGAATCAATATGTTATCGATTTGGAATCAGAAGAATCATCAGTTTTCATAGAAACGGTTTCCGGCGGTACCCCTAAAGAAATTAAAGATTGGATAAGGCAACGTTACAATTCAGGGTGTAAAAGTTTTGTTCTTATCGGAGACATAACATCTGCATGGGCAGAGGTTTCAGGCGCTGTATTTCCCTGTGATTTGTTTTATATGGATCTTGATGGCAAATGGGAGGACACTGACCGAAACGGAGTCTATGAAAAGCACAGCACAGGCAGCGGCGATATGGGACCCGAAGTATATGTAGGTCGCATCTACGCACATACCCTTAATTACGACACTGAAGCAAACATGGTCAATGACTATCTCTCTAAAATCCACGCATATCGATATGGAGAATTAACGCAACCATGGCGTGGACTAGAATACGTAGATGAGGACTGGTATGACATGAACGTACATCTAGATCTAATCTATGGAAGAAATGTCACCCGTTATGACCAAGGGCATTATACCACAGGAGAAGACTATCTAAACCAAATGGATTTAGGGCAGCACTTTGTACAAGTTTGTGCGCACAGTTATTCCGGAGGACACTATTTCAGTACAAAGCCCACTGAATCTGCGTCATATGCTCATGTTTATGTATACAGCCCAATAGACAGAGCTGCAAAATTGCTTCTAGGCTGTGATGACGGCATCAAAATCTGGCTTAATGGAAATAACGTTTATACAAATGATCGGTATGGTGGATGGATCGCAGACTGGTATAAAATAGATGTAAATTTAAACGCAGGATGGAACCGTCTATTATGTAAAGTAAGCCAATCGGGAGGAGAGTATAAATTTTCTGTCAGATTTACTGACACCGATCTCAACACATTTGATGATCTTGAATATCAAATTAACAACCCTGAAGCATATGCTAGAAGCGCCCCATTTATACGAAGTTGGCTTCTAAATGGATTTCATCAAGACATCTCTGATAATTTTTATGAATATTTGACAACAAATTATCTTGATACAAATGAAGCATCCATTGACCCAAACGAAGGTGATTCAATGGGTGGAAAAACATGGACGAGATATGATTCAGGCAACCCATATGTAGATATGGGAGAATATTCAAACGATGCAGATTTTGGCGTTTGCTATGCACATGTAAATGTGTATGCCAACACAAAGAAAACTTGTCAATTATGGATGGGTTACGACGACGGAGCAAGAGCTTGGTTGAACGGTGAAGAGATTGTTTATGACAATCGATATGGCGGTTTTGAAGCAGATGTAACAAAGGTCGACGTAACATTGACTGCTGGAGAGAATCGCCTTCTAGTAAAAATCTCTGAATGGATGGGAGGTCACGGATTCGCTGCTCGTTTCTGTACGTCAGATGGAAGTGAAGTTGATGGGGTCACATATAACCCAGAACCTACACCGACAACATACATTGGTACTTGGCTGATTAATGGCCCATATCTCAACCAAGATGAAACAACCAGATTAAAAACAGATTATCTTGACGGCGAGAATACTGTAACGCCTAGTGAAAATGATTCTGCCCCACATGGCACATGGGATCGGGGCATAGGTGACGGTTGTCCCTTTAATCTTGCATCATTTTTTGACGAGGGTGATTGGGTATACTCAGAAACAATACAACAACGAGATCCCCCAGTATTATTCTATAACCTCTTTTCATGTGGACCGGGACGGTTTACAGATGATAACTACCTTGCAGGCTCATATATCTTTCATACAACATATGGGTTGATTACAATGGCTTCCGCAAAAAGTGGAAGTATGCTATACTTTGATGACTTTACTGATCCGCTTGGCGAAGGGAAAAGCATAGGAGACGCATTTCACGAATGGTTCGATGCTCAGGCACCATTTGCATTGTGGGAAAAAGAGTGGTATTATGGCATGGCGTTGTGTGGCGACCCAACTTTGCATATTTTCAAAGGGGCAAACTCAGAACCGCACATTACAATTACCAAACCAGATGATGCGATATATGTTAAGGATAACAGATTAATGTCCTTTTTTACACCAACAATAATTGGGGAAATAACCATTGAAGCTTGTATTACCAATGAAGGTCATGGAATCGACCATGTTGATTTTTTTGTAGACGAAGGGCTAATATCAATGGATGATGAATCTCCTTATGAATGCCCATGGGATGAGAAAATCTTTGGGCAGCATACATTAAAAGTTATTGCATATGATAACAATGAAAGCGAAACAACAGATGAGGTAGAGATAATAATCCTTAATCTAGATATCATATAAAACAATGGAAACAGAACATTTCTCACATTTCATTCTGTTCAGATAACTAGGATTAAAACAATAAACTATTTGTGCTTATTTTCTATATTTTAGTTTATGCTCATATTTGTCCATGGGATTAATGATTATGCCAGTGAATGGGAACCTTTTGTGAATTACTTTAGTAAAAAAAATTATTCATGCAAAGCAATAAATCTAAGAGAAGGATTAAATCTAAGAAAAACACATTTTAGAGATTATGTAGACAAAGTAAAAGAAATGACAAATCCCGAAGATATATTGATAGGGCATTCAATGGGAGGGTTAATCGTGCAGAAAATTGCAGAGGAGACCACAATTAAAGGTGGCATTGCTATATGTTCTGCCCCTCCAAAGGGCATAAAATTTAGGAATGTGAACCTCTCTACAGGATTAAGGTATTTACCAAATATTATTATAAAAAAATCCTTTAAGCCGTCATATGCACTGTGCAGAAAACTGTTCTATAATTCTGTAGATGAAAAAGAAGCGAAAATGCTTTATGGAAAGTTAGGAGAAGAATCAAATACTGTTATGTTCGAATTGTTTATGAACAAAATTGCCGTAGACGAAACAAAAGTTAACTGCCCACTCCTATTTATTGCCACCAAAAATGACATATCTTGTACCCCAGAAATGGTTCAGGAGATAGCAAACAAATATGATTCAAAATATGAAGTGTATGAAGGCTGCCATGAAATTTTTGTAAATTGGCAAGATATTGCTGACGGAATTTTGAATTTCATTACAAAACTGTAAACTGCCGACGCGAAATAATTTTAACCGTGATAAACAGAGTAATGATTTTGGAGAAATGAATGATAAAAAAGTATAGTTTTAAATTAATGCTTCATTTAGTAAATGTAATAAAGTTATAGACTTAATTTATTAATTTACAAAGTTAACGATAAGTTTTTGTGTTAGCATGACACACGATATCAATGTCAACATCATTGATACACTATGCCTAGCACACAATTGAACATATAGTGATAGATAATATTTAGCATGCGTTAATATTATAACCCCAAACAAAATTTAGAATACTGGATGGATGCAAAAACCATTAGAACAGCAATTTATACTAGGGTATCCACTGAAGATCAAGCTAAAGAAGGATTCTCACTAGATGCACAACTTGATAAACTTAGATCTTACTGCAAGGCAAGAGATTGGGAGATAGGAGGAGAATACATAGATGATGGATATTCAGGAAGATATATTAAACGTCCGGCTTACAAGCAAATGATGGACGAGCAAGACAAATGGGACATTCTTCTAGTAATCAAAATGGATAGGATTCACAGAAATTCTAAAAATTTCATGTTAATGATGGAAGAACTAAAAAAACAGAAAAAAGAGTTTGTCTCAATGACAGAATCACTTGACACGTCAACAGCTATGGGACGATTTGTCATGGATATCATTCAGCGTATCGCACAACTTGAATCTGAACAAATCGGCGAAAGAGTATACATTGGAATGGAACAAAAAGCTAGAACAAATAGCGGTATGCTAGGGTTTAATATACCCTATGGCTACAATTATATTGATGGGAAATTAATCGTCAATCTAGATGAGGCCAAAAATGTTAAAAATATTTTTGAAATGTATAGAAAAGGTCTAAGCATGAAAGAAATATCTAATAATCTCAATTTAAGGAAAATCCCAACCAAATTGAATAAGACGTGGGGTGCTCAGACGGCATCTCTAATTCTAAAAAACCCGTTATATTGTGGGTATCTACACTGGGAAGACTATTTAAATCCTAGTGATCATGATCCAATAATAGAAAAAAATGTTTTTAATGAGGTACAACAAATTATTCAAAAGAAAAACATTAAAACAACCAATAACTCAAAGATTTTTATAATTGAAGATTGAGCATATACAAAATATGAGAAAAAATGATTTTTCGCAATTGGTAAAAAACCACTCTAAAAGGAGCTGACTGTCAACGCGAGAGATGTTGGTCAAGAACGTCATGAAAAAAACTATTGAAAAAGGAGAATGTTCTGGTTTTAATATTCCTTATGGTTGCGAATGTGAGCATGATATTTTAAAAGTTTTACAAAATGAGTCAAATACTTAAAAATCTATTTTATTTTTGGCATTTATCAGGAGAAAACATGGGTGAAATTGTAATAATGCTTAATTCTAGTAAAATTCCTACAAAAAGAGGGGGGTTTTGGGCGAAAAAGGCTATTTCTACAATATTAAAAAATCCAGCATATTGCGGATACTGTTAATTCTAAAAAAATATCAAAAAGTAATCATTCAAAAATTATTGATATAGATACGCGCCACAAAGTTAAAAAATTAATTGTTGAAAAGAGCGGTAGACAAAAAAGCCATGATTTTAGCAAAAAATAGATTATAATGTCCTTTTTATCAAGTTCGGTAGACCGAAGTTGATAACATTGGATAAGGAGAAGGCATATTGTTCCTATGGGTTCCCCTCCTTGTGACAATAGAGGAACTTAATTTCGCTCCTTGGTACTTCTCCTTAGAAATAGCTAAATTCATGAAGAGTAGCTAATATTTCTATTGATCATGATAATTGTTATCAATTGTTTGAATGACATTCTCTATCACAAAAAGTGTGATATAAATTAGCATGATATCTAAATTTAAGCATTAGCCTTAATTAATAATGTAAATAATCTAATAAGATTTACAAAGTCATTGCGTCATCTAAATATTAGTAAAAAAATATTATTGTATAAAAGAAATATTTATATTGTCAATCATTATCACAGTATTTTCGAGTTAAATTAAGCTATATAGTTTAATAATTAATGTAGTTACATAATCATATTAATATAGACACTATTATTAGTTTAATTAAGCAAAACTTTTAATAATAACTACGAATTTATGGGAGAGTTAACATGTTTATAGTAATCATTGGAGCAGGTGGCATTGGAAAAAGACTAACTGAAATGGCCATTAAAGAAGGAAAACATAATGTCATCGTCATCGATAAAAATCAAGAACGATGCGAAGAAATCGCTAGAAAATATGATGCAGTAGCAATAAATGCAGATGCAACACAGGAAGACGCACTTAACGAGTCAGAAATAAAAAAAGCAGATGTGTTAGTTACCACAACAAAGGATGACGCAGTAAATCTTATGGTTATATCTCTCGCAAAAAACAAAGGCGTAAAACATTTAGTATCGGTGATCAACCAAGAAGAAAGCAAACCAATGTACATGGAAAAAAACGTAAAAATGGTAAAAAGCCCCAATGTTGTAATGGCTGAGCAGCTCTATAAATCCATTAAGCATCCAACTGTTGAGGAATATATGAATGTTGGAAAATATGCCGAAATATTTCGTATACCCATTGCTTCAGACTCGAAATTCTCAGGGAAAACCATAAAGAAAATTGGTTTACCCAAAAAAAGTCTAATAGTAGCCATTGAAAGAGACCATAAATTCATCATTCCTACAGATGATGTAGAATTATTTTCGGGAGATAAGGCAACCATTTTGGCACATAAAGATCAGGTAGACAGAGTCGCAGCACTATTCTCAAAGTAAATTGCCAACTAGAAAATATTTTAAGTTTTAGTCAAAGCTGGTTTGTAGCTCCTTACGCTACGGTTTTTGTTTTTAGTTACAACAGGCCTCGCAGACCATATCGACCAAGATGAAGATTTCCTCAAAAACACTATAAGATGAATTATGTTTCAAAATAAAGTATGGGTGGTGTTGACTGGTTCAAAAAAGCAATTATTTATCACATATTGATAGATCGGTTTGCAGGTTATACCTCTGCAAAAAACTGGAATAAACCAGTTTTTATCGGCGGGAACATAAAGGGAATTATCAAAAAACTACCTTATCTTAAAAAACTTGGCGTTAACACGTTATGGATATCCCCATTCTATAAAACCAGTACATATCATGGATATCATATAATAGATTTCTATCAAATTGATTCACACTTTGGCACCACTGAAGATTTAAAAAAACTCATAAAAACAGTTCACAATAACAATATGCATATAATTGCAGACTTTGTGCCAAACCACTGCTCAAAAAACCATCCATTTTTTAAGGACGTGCAAAACAACAAAAACAGCGAATATAAAAAATGGTTCTACTTCACCAACTGGCCCAGTGAATATCTATGTTTCCTAAGAATAAGCGACCTGCCAAAAATAAATCTCAATTATCCTCCGGCAAGCGAATACATAATAAATGCCGCGAAATATTGGCTTAGTTACGGATTGGATGGCTATAGACTTGATCATGTTATAGGACCTTCACATGATTTTTGGAAACAATTCAATTACGAGATAAAAAAGGAGTTCCCCCAAGCTGTTTTAATAGGAGAAGCCTGGATGTTGGGGATCAAATTTAGTGAACTCAAGACAATAAACATTAAATGGAAGTTTTTAAAATGGCTTTTTGGAGCATCTTCTGACAGTCTTTTAAAAGAGTATATTGGAGAACTTGATGGAGTGCTAGATTTTAAGTTTCAAGAAATGATTAGGGAGCATATTGCTTGGGATACTTCAGATTTGGCAAAGCAAAAATTTTATAGGAAAATTAAACTTCATTATAAAAAATATCCAAATAATTACTTTTTATCTACATTTTTAGACAATCACGATGTTAACAGATTCCTATTTGAATGCAAAAACGATAAAGAAAAACTCAAACAAGCAGCAGAGATACAATTCTCAGTAGACCAACCAGCAATAATCTACTATGGAACAGAAGTAGGCATGAGCCAAGAAAAGTCAATGCGGGAATTTCCCTCACATGGAGATTTACAGGCCAGAAGACCAATGAATTGGAAGCAACAAGACAGCGATTTAGTTTCTTTTTACAAAAAACTCATAGAAAAAAAGAGTTGAACTATAAACCAACGACATAAACAAATATGTGACAATGCGTTTCATTTCAACAAGATTGACATTCTAAGTTGACATCGATCAATTGAATACTTTCAATCATCCTCTTTTTACAAATATAAACTAGAGATGTTCTGCACATCTTTAAATTGGAGGATATGAAAATGATAGCATGGACATATAAAATCCAAGGAATTAACAGTACCATTATAACGAAAAATGTTGACTATGCCGAACAGAAAAGCAAGCTAGGCTATATTGTGTTCTGCAAACGGGAGAATAATATTTACAAATTTAATCACCAAACTATTCAAAAGAACAACGATGCATCCATACTATAATAGATAATACATATCATCTATAGTGGCCCATAATTTGCAACCAACAAAGATTAAAAAGGGAACTATATTAACAACGCCAGGGCGACTACTATGAATGCACCATCAAAATATGTTAGACAGCCTATAGTCAGCGTACTAGGTCATGTAGATCATGGAAAAACTACACTTTTAGATTATATTAGAGGAAGTAGTGTCGCATCAAGAGAATCGGGAGCGATTACCCAGCATATCGGTGCAACTGAAATCCCGATTAATGTAATATATAATGTATGTGGCGATTTACTTAAGGAAAAAAAATTTAGCCTTCCGGGATTGCTATTTATAGATACTCCAGGACATCATGCATTCACAACACTACGGGCCAGAGGAGGATCTCTTGCTGATTTGGCAGTATTAGTAGTTGACATAACCGAAGGTTTTAAACCTCAGACATATGAATCAATCAACATTTTAAAACAATACAAAACACCCTTTATTATAGCTGCAAATAAAATCGATAAGATTACAGGATGGACAAAGATCGACGGCATGGCCAAAACTCGAATAGAAAAACAACGACCAATTGTAAAAAACATGCTTGAAGACAACATCTACGAAATGATAGGGGCACTTTTCGAAAATGATATACAGGCAGACCTTTATTTTAAAATAAAAGATTTTAGAAAAACAGCAGCCATTGTACCAATCTCCTCAAAGACTGGAGAGGGAGTACCAGAACTATTAATGACTCTTGTTGGCCTTGCACAGCGATTTTTAGAGGATAAACTTCACACTGAAAGAGGTCCTGCAAAAGGAAGCATTCTAGAAGTAAAAGAAGAAGTTGGCCTTGGCACAACAATCGATACTATCATTTACAGTGGGACAATAAAAAACGATGATAAAATTGTAATTGGTACAAAGGGCGAGCCCATCACAACAAGCATAAAGGCCCTTCTCAAACCCAAACCGCTTGATGAAATACGTGATCCAAGGGAGCGCTTTGATAACGTAAAGGAGGTGCATGCTGCAAGTGGAATAAAAATCTCCTCACCAGATTTAGAAAACGTTATCCCTGGTGCACCTCTAAGGGTAGTACAAGATAATCTTGAAGAAATCATCAATGAAATAAAGAGTCAAACAAAGATAGACATTGAGTTAGACGAACAAGGAATCATTATTAAAGCTGATACAATAGGATCACTAGAGGCACTAATCAAGGAATCTAGAGACAAAGGCATAGAGATAAGAAAAGCAGAGATTGGAAATATTTCAAAAAGAGATATCGTAGAAACTGACGCTACGCTTGATCCGCTCAACAAACTTATCTTTGCATTTAATGTAAAATTATTACCTGAAGCAAAAGAAGAGCTGACAAAAACAGACATCACGGTATTCAATGAAGATGTAATTTATACAATAATGGAAAATTATG
>CAYLOF010000049.1:0-9306 GCA_964385215.1 uncultured Thermoplasmatales archaeon | reverse complement strand
ACTTTTTAAATTCAACGCAAATCATTTAAAAGATGAGCACTGATTTGGAAATCCCTCCTAAGGAGTTGCCAAACGAATCCTTTGAGAATGTATCAGAGGGAACCGTAGATTTTGTCGAAGATGATGCGGAAAAAAAAGAAAGAATGGGTTATGTCGCCGACTATGAGCAGACTCCAGGGGAGTTGCAAGGTAACGAGATGTATCGTGCAATCTTTGAGAATATAAGTGATGGAATTATATATGTGGACAAACACGGCAAAATACTTAACGCAAATAAAGGAAGTTTTGATATTTTTGGATATAAACCAGAGGAGATGATAGGTAAAAACTTTAGTAGACTTGGATGGTTTGGAGTGAAAGATCTGCCAAAAATGTTTAGACTCTTCAAAGGAGCGATTAAAGATAGAGCAATAGATTTGATGGAGTTGGAGGTTAAACATAAAGCCGGGCATATTGTTTCTGTAGAAGCAAGTACGTGGCCTGTCAAAAAGAACGGTAACACAGCAGGTTTTCTGAGCATAGTTCGTGATGTCACCGAGCGGAAGCATATCGAGAACGTCCTGCAGGATGACAAAAAAAGGTTTGAGAAACTTTCAAACCTCACTTTTGAGGGGATACTGATTCACGATAAAGGCATAGCGATCGATGTAAATAAATCGTTTATGAGGATACTTGGCTATAAAAGAGAAGAACTGATTGGAAGGGATATAATTGAACTATGTGTGCCACAGGAATACCATGCAATGATAAAAGAGAATATTGCTAATGGAAGGGTGGAACCATATGAGGCAATGGTAAAAAGGAAGGATGGGACGTTACTTCCAGTAGAACTTGAAGCAAGAAACATAAAAAATGAAGATGGAGAAATCCGGGCCATATCGGTAAGGGACATTACCAAGTGGAAGGAAGCAGAAAAATCTCTGAAAGAAAACGAAGAAAAGTTTAGAACTTTCATGGAAACTGCACGTGATTTAATGAGTATCACAGATAAAGATGGAAATTTTACTGATATAAATAAAGCAATGACTAGGATTTTGGGATATTCTAGAGAAGAAATGATTGGAATGCATATCACTCAGATTTTAACAAAAGAATCTTTGGAAAATGATTTTAAGCCAAACTGGGAAAAACTCATTACAAACGGGGAAATTGGTATTGAAACTATGTTTGCAACAAAAAGTGGAAGTAACATATACGGTGAATTGAAGGCTGTTGCCATCTATGATGGTGACAACAAATATGTGGGAGGTAGGGTGGTAATCCATGACATTACAGGTCGGAGGAAAGCAGAGAAAGAAATAATGGAATCGCAGAAGAAAATTAAAGAGCAGAATGTTAAACTGAAGAAACTTGATGAATTAAAATCAGCTTTTCTCAACGTTACATCCCATGAACTTCGGACACCTATGTCTTCTATAAAAGGCTATGTACAGTTGTTGATAAGACAATCTCTTGGAAATATCAGCAAGGAACAGGAAAAAGCTTTGAAGGTGGTTCTTCGGAATACAGATCGACTGGATCATCTAATTCAGGACATCCTTGATATTTCTCGTTTGGTATCAGGAACAATGAAGTTTATACCTGAAAAAACGGATTTACAGAAAATGATGAATGAAGTGGCAGAAACAATGAAATCTTCTGCCGAATTTAAGGAAATAACGGTTGATGTAGATATTGAAGGTGTTTTACCTGAATTAGAAATAGATCAAGATCGCATAAAACAGGTTGTAATCAACTTTATAAATAATGCGATTAAATTTTCACCAGACGGAGCTATTGTAAACCTGCGAGCTAAAAAAGAGGGAAATAATGTATTGTTTGAAGTTCAGGATTTTGGTCGAGGGATACCAAAAGATAAACATGAAAAAGTCTTTGAAACATTTTATCAGGTTGATTCTGGGAGGGATAGGAAATTCGGTGGGGTTGGTCTCGGACTTGCGATTTCCCGAGGTATTGTCATTGCGCATGGTGGTAGGATATGGGTTGAAAGCAAAGGAAAATCTGGACAGGGCAGTTCATTTAAATTTGCCTTGCCGATTAAATCTGTTAAGGATGTTGAAGATAGATTTAAGAAGGTAGATATATTCAAATTGCAATGGAAGGAAAGAAATGTTGAAAAAAATGATTCAGAATCTGGAATGGAGGAATAAGGAAAATGAAGAAGGTAATGGTTGTAGAGGATGAGACGGATTTAAGAGAAATGATTAATCTTATGATGGAAAAAGAAGCCTTCGAAACTGAGATGGCCTGCGATGGAGCGGATTTTCTCGAAAAGATTGATAAATTCGAGCCGAATCTTGTCACACTTGATGTGATGATGCCAGGGTTGACAACAAAGGAAATACTTGAAAAACTAAAGGAGAAAAAAACCAATTCAAAGATAATACTTTTGACAGTTGTAAAATTCTCCGATGAGGAAAAAGAGGAGATATTGAGGATGGGAAATGTAGTCGATTATGTCACTAAACCCTTTGATTTAGACACATTAATGAATACAGTGAAAAAACATCTGAACGAACAATAAAGAATCATCATCAAAATCAACTAAGTGTATATTATGGCTAAGACGGAGATTGTCCAAGTAAACTACTGGATGGAAATACGAAAGAATGTAAACAAGATAATCGGCGATCTCCATGGTTTGGTATTATTAACTCACAATTCAATAGAGTTCATCGACATCGTTGACTTTCTGAACAAAATTAGAAAAGATGAACGGTTGACCGTCCTATATATTTCCCTTGTAAATAGCTACAGCAATATTAAAAATGCTTTAAAAGCAAAACCGTTGGATTCAAAGAAGTTGTTTGTAATTGATTGCGTTTCAGGTTTTCTCATCGAAATTAAGGATACCGTCGATTGTGTTTATAGAAAACCGCCTAGTAATTTAGAGAAAATGAAAGATCTTATTATGAAAAATATTCGGATGGTAAATCCAAATATTATTGTAATGGATTCGTTGACTCAATTCATCAATTTCACCACGCCAAAAGATGGAGAGTTGCATGAATTTTATAAATTCTTAAAGTCAATGAAAGAGGATGCGATGGGGCTTATAAATGATACAGTTATTTTGCTATATGATGATAAGATGGGTTCAATGAAAAAACTTCCAATATTATTTGCAGATTATATTTTAAAATTGGAAATAATTCGAGAAGAAATCAAGTGGAAAGATTAACCGATATATTGATATTAACAAATTGTGCGTAAGCCTCCGTTTTTAAAACAAGGTCCTTAAACCGAAACCATCGTTATTGCTTTCGTTTGATACAAAAAGATGCAGATTAGTGCCTTCCATGTTTTTCGCCATGGCGACAGTGAATCCAACCCTAAAAAAAGTAAAGATGAGTCCAAGGAAGGTGTCATTTCACTGGGTAGT
The DNA here is from genome assembly GCA_964385215.1 of uncultured Thermoplasmatales archaeon. GTDB lineage: Archaea > Thermoplasmatota > E2 > DHVEG-1 > DHVEG-1 > DAOWHD01. Next base: position 5,924 of record CAYLOF010000049.1, on the reverse strand, counting down.
AGTTCACTATTTGAAGTCATATGCACCCATTAACATGTTTGTCGGCATATGTCTAAGTGCTACGTTTCCTCTACAGCTAGTAACAACATCCCCTTCTTTTATTGTTCCAGATGGAAGCCTTGCATCCCCTGAACAGATTTCATTTTCGCTCCAATTCAAATCGTTTTCATATATATTTTGAACAGTCAGGGTTCTGGTGTTTTTATCCATTGAGAAAGAAAATGGAACTTTCACCTCTTTCTCCCCCTTGCCTTTATCAAAAAAATCGAGAAGTAAAATAGCAAGAAACAGACAAAATAGCCCAGTAAGAAAAAACTGGATATGATAAAACCAAATCGCTAGGAACCAAGTGATTATCCAAGCGCCCCCAAATATTTTTTCAATTGGTAGATGCGTTTTATCCAACAATTCGTTAATAATATCTTTCATAAATCCACCCTCAAAAACGACTTATCATGTGTGATTCTATCCTGCAAAATGATAATGACGTCACTATTTCCAGAAGATATTAACTCATTGTACATTTGCTATCCCATCCTACTAGGCGACAAACTGCAAATAATCTCAATAGTATTTAATATCTGTGTACTTTATAGAGAGCAGACGTAAGTATCGATACTGCATGCAGTATGGGAAAAATTAAATTTATGTCTTGCATTTAACCTGACTTTGTAAGAAGTTGGTGATTCCCTCCCGTTATACTGTAAGGCCTAAGGAGAAATATAGGAACACAGAAATAGGGGAAAAGATTATAAGAAAAGGTGGATATGATCGATGTATATCTGTAACCAGAATGCATAGATATGCTGCAAAAGGTCAAACAATTGGTCTGTGGGGATGTCTAGAGATGTTACAAAACGAATGAACGGTGAAAAAAAACAGAAAACACAAGAAAGTAACGATAGGTCAAAATTTACGTATGATTGAACTCTGGGATAAAGTAAAAGATCTTATATCTGAGATAGAAAAAGAAGAAGCACCGGATTAGAACAGTATATTTATGATTGTTGGTACACTAGATGTCATATGATATAACGATTATGGTGATATAGATGCAAAATGAACATCAGTTTGGGAAAACTATGAATCTAAAATACATTTCAAGTTCAGGGGAGTTAAAGATGAATTTTGAAAGCGATGATGCTGATTTTCATTCTTCATTAAATGAACTAGAAATTGATCCTCGTATCGTCAACATTGGTTTTTTGAAAATTAATAGAGACGGCACTCAAATTGAATTTTCCTCCCCTATTTTGTGTAAAACAGATGGTGAACATTTTGAAACTCAAATGATAGGGGTTAAATTTGAAGGTAAAAAACCAGATTCCCTATTGAAGAAAATGCCTAATATTCAAAAGAAATTGTTCGGTGGGGACTGGGAACGTTCTGTGGAAAAACAGAGGGAAAGAATTGAGAACGGAAAAAAACTCTAAAAATAAGTTGGATCGTGAGGATTATAATGAAAGAAAGGTTACAATATAGGAAAGTAACAAACCTCGAGTATGTACATAGTTCGGGACAATTGAAAATGAATCTTGAAGGGATTAAAGATAATTATTTTTCACAGACAAACAAACTGAATTTGAATGCAGAATCTAAAGATTTTAAAAATATACTCAAACTGAAAATCAGCAAAGATACCGTTAATATTGTTTTTTTAAAACCTACAGAATGCAACCTTGAAACTGGCAGATACGGAAGTGAAATGCTTTGTAATGTCAAAATTGAAGGAAATAATCCCTTTGTATATGTGGAAAAATTGCCTGGTTTAAAAGAAAGATTCTCAATGACTGATTAATCAAACAATTGATGCCACCCAGGATGGCAAAAATAGTATATCGGACGGTTTTTTATCTTCCGCAATGGACAATATTGACATATCCTATGTCAGACACACCAAATATCATCATATCAACAGGTAAACTGCTTCGTTTATAGATACGAAAAAACAAAATCTGCTCATTATATGTCCTCCCTCTCTACAGATATCGCTAATAACTACACAAATTTCTAGATTGCATGCTCATAAAGTATATAAATTGGAAATGGGATTGGCGAATAGAGGTAAAAAATAGTAAAATATCGGGTGGCTAACCATATGAAATACAGAGATCTCATAACATTATTTGTATCAATTTTTTTCATTCTATCGCTTGCGTATGGCATCGGTGTGGATAATTCAGTTTGGTTTTTACCTGTGATATTACTTGCTACTTTGGCAATTGTGATATATGAATTATGGTTATGACAACGTATCATACATTGTTTCATTTCATTTTTAAAGATGGATGTGGAAAACTACCCCTATCAAAAAAATAATAGATAATTTTGATATGGATTTGCAAAAACCATAAGTTGATTGGAGAGTAAAAGACGTAGATTAGAATGTTGCCAAGAGTTGCCACTAGAAATTTGCGGGCAATACTTTGACCTTTAAATTGCGCATGGGTATGTTCTATATCTTCATTGACATCACGTTTCATAAATTTGCGTTGAAGAATACATATAATATTGCTGATGACCTGATTTTTGAAGGAGCCTGTAATCTTCCTTCTTGGTGTTTGGCTTCATTGAACGCCCTCCATCTTTAAGATAGAGATAAAAATAAGATTTTTCAAATGAGTCGAGAAATATATCTATGCCGATTAATTGTGCCACCATCATAAATGGAGGATGAGCAAGAGAAATGAAAACACAACGATCTTTATATTTCCCTTCCTCTTCTGTTCACTTCAAACATTGTTGTAATCTGGCTTTCTTCTACCTGATCCATGTTTCCATCCTCGTATTTTACCACTAACCATCTACTAGGTCTAGGATATGTTCTCACGACTCTTGCTTTTTTTACAGGCAAATCTGGATCAACAGCATCTTTTACTAAAACTTCTATTCCTCTCCGGACGCCTCTATCTTCCAACATTTTAATCACATATCTCCATACATAACATTTGAATCGCAGATATAAAGATTTAGATGTAGGTTATGTGATTGTGTGGTGGTGAGATTTAAATACGGCATAAACATTTCAAGGAGGTGAAGATGGAATTGATGAGATCAAATGTTTTTCTATTGATGTTAGCAGGTATTTTGTTTATTGGTCTTTTTTCAGGAAATATAATTGAGATGTGTACTGCTGAAGATGAGCACTATAAGATTTCTATGGATGTGTCCTCTGAGTTTGTTAAAGCTACGGAATCCGGAGGTAAAACTTGGACTTTTTTTAACATAACTGTTGCCTTGTATAATTCAGGCAATGTGAAATCTGATGACATAACAGTTAAACTTCAAGATGAAGATGCCAACTACACACGGAAAGGATCTGTTATGCCTGGAGAAAACAAAACATTTGTTTTTGTTGAACATCCGTTATTGGGCTTAGGTGAGCATAAGATAGATATTAGCTACTATCCAACCGATTTGACCGTTAAAACAAATAACGATAATTCTGGTTCCACAACATTTACTGTTGGATATGATAATGACGATGATGGTACTTCCACGCCAGGGTTTGAGTTTATTTTTATTATACTTGCAGTAGCTTTTGTCCTTTTAATAAGAAAAAAAATAAAACACATATATTAGGAATTTCGGTCAGATATTATTCAATTATTTCATAGTTAGGAACACTGATGTTAACATGATCAAAATCAGCCACGTTTCCTCCATGATATGAAAATATATCTGGCGACATTTCTACATATCCTGCTGGAAGATTTTTTATTTCATATGATTTGTTATAAAGAGCATTATCATATTTATCGCGAAATTCTACCATATATTCTACATTTATATCTTCATCTAAGATGTTTTTGAAATATAATGTAATCTCCACTCTGGTAGTTATTCCATTATCCTCAATTATGTCTAAAGAACCATTTACAAGTTCCAGTATGTCTGAATCAAAGGATATATTTTCAAAGAATTCCTTTGGTGTTGATGCTTCCTCTTGACATCCACTAAATGCAATTGTTATCAATATTATGCTCACTCCAAAAATTATTAATTTTTTTTTCATAAAGTATACCTCACCCTACTATTTCGTATGTATCCCTTATGCAGGCTATAACATATATACATTTTTGTTTTGATTGATATCTATTATCTATCAGTATATAGCCTGGGATCGAAATGGAGATAAATCTAGTTATTTCTATCAACTCTGCCTGTTCTAGCAGTTGAGAAAATAATCGAGCTTTTTCCCCCATGTCAATCTATCCTCCCTAAATTTATTGTGCAATCCACAAATTATCAAAAAAAGTAAACTATCTACATCTGACATCGTGGTATCTAGCGGGTGAAAATGAATCGCCTATTCAACGTTTATCTACATGTGCACCTGCATATATATCTGGGTATTTATCTACAGATAAGATATATAAATCAAACATGTATTGTTTTAGTCTAGCACTCTAGAAAAAAGACCCTAACAATATATAGGAGGAATATGAAAGAGATGGGAAAAATTTGGAAAAAATTGAAAAGAAAGGAAGTTGGAAGCATCGGGATTGGTGCGATGATTGTTTTTATTGCAATGGTTTTGGTTGCAGGCATCGCTGCGTCAGTTTTGATTCAAACAAGCACGAAATTGGAATCCCAGGCAATGAAATCTGGTCAGGAAACAATTGGCGAGGTTTCCACTGGTATCGCAGTTGAAAACATTGAAGGACACAAAATTGGGACAGACGCTCTCGATTATATTGTGATATCTGTGAGACCAAGAGCCGGATCATCAAATCTTGATTTGTCAGAGGTAGTGATAGAACTTTCTGATTCATCAACGAAAAATCTGCTAACCTATAATTCTAGCACATTTACTGATACTGACGGCATAAATGGGGATATTTTTGCTTCTGCTAATTTCAAAGCTAGTGCGTTACTGTTTGGATTAATTGTACTGGAAGATGCAGATGGTTCATGTACAAGCGCAAACCCGGTTATCAATAAGGGAGATCATGTGTTAATTACGATTGATGTAAACACTGCTTTTGGAAACTTTAGTACAAGAACAGATGTCTTTGGGCAGGTAATACCTGAAGAGGGTTCGCCCGGCGTAATATCGTTTACGACACCAGCATCGTACAATGATGTTGTGATTGAGTTACAATGAGGAGGATGATAAACGATGAATAATTTTGGTAAAATGTTAAGAAAGAAGGATGTCGGGTCCATTGGTATCGGCGCGATGATTGTTTTTATTGCAATGGTTTTGGTTGCAGGCATCGCTGCGTCAGTTTTGATTCAAACAAGCACGAAATTGGAATCCCAGGCAATGAAATCTGGTCAGGAGACAATTGCTGAGGTTTCCACCGGTTTAGCAGTTTTTGATATAGAAGGAAAAACTGGAACAAGCGATTTAAGAGATTTGGCTATAACTGTGAGAGCCAGAGCTGGGGCTTCGGATGTTGATCTCAATGAGACTACTGTTCTCATAACTGACGGAACAACAAAGGCATTGTTGACATATTATGGTTGGTCTGATGCAGATTTGTTTAATGCTAGCGTTGATGCAGATGGACAGTTGTTTGGTACGGGTAACTGGTCTAATTTAACAAATGATTATTTTGGAATCATTGTTCTTGAAGATGCAGATGGCTCATGCACACAGACGAACCCTGTCATCAATAAGGGAGATAAAGTAGTGCTAACCATCAACTGTAGCAGCGGAAAACTATTTGGCATGGAGATACCAGAGAGAACGGATATCTATGGGCAGGTAATACCTGAAGTGGGATCACCAGGTATTATATCGTTTACGACACCAGCATCGTACAATGATGTTGTGTATGATTTACAATGAGGAGGATGATAAACGATGAGAAATTTTTGTAAAATGTTAAGAAAGAAGGATGTCGGAAGCATTGGTATCGGCGCGATGATTGTTTTTATTGCAATGGTTTTGGTTGCAGGCATCGCTGCGTCAGTTT
>CAYLOF010000048.1:0-9320 GCA_964385215.1 uncultured Thermoplasmatales archaeon | reverse complement strand
ATAGCTAGGCTAGAACGTGGTTTTACTTGCTTTTTCCTTACGAAGATTACAATAAGTGCAATAGCTAACAATACAACGATGGATATTGCAATGTAAACTTCTGGTGTATTAATCATTTTTTCACCTCCTTTTCTATATTAGTTAGTGATAACTTTTTATTAGCTCTCCCTAACTCTATATTTGTTTTATCAAACTTTTTATTTATTTTTTCTAACATTATGTTATGTATATGTAACATTTAGTATTTATAGTTTTCTGCCCTTCAAGTGTTTAAGGGGAAAAATAAAGCCGTATTCAAAGATACGATGGGGATTTCTGCCGTTATAATTAACAAGACACTAAACACTGGATTTATTAGTGAAGAGAATATATGCAAACGTGATTTGAAGGAGGTAAAAGTATGGAGAAGACAGGGTTGTCCGTAGGTATCATTGGTGGTATCGGACTTGGGTTATTGTTAGGAAGCGAATTTTCTGGAAGATATATAACCATATTAGGAGCCATTTTGGTAGTCATATCACTTGTCGCTATGGGTGTTCTATCTTACAAGTGCAAGAAATAATTTGTTCTGGAAGAAAAGGTAATAACTGCATTGTAATCAATCATCCCCACATCCATCAGACAAAAATTCTGTCAAAATTAAAGGAGGGCGAGAGCATCAAAAACATACACCGCCCTTTTTTGTTTAATTTGAATAGCTTGACTTTGCCAGATTTATTGAATTGCTTATACAATGCTATAGAAGAAAAATAGTAATTATTTGTTGTATTTAATTACTTGTTAAAGGGAGGATGTGAGAGTCCAATTAATGAAGGAAAAGGAGGAGAGAGAAAAAAAACTAGCGATGAGGTGGATGGGATGGAAGTTACTGTTTTTCCTTCAGACTCTCACAAATTAACAATTGTTAATTAGTTTATAAAGTTTTCCATGATTTTTACGACAATTGTCGAATTTTCCCATTGATTGACGCCCTTCTTATTGATATAGCAAGGTAAGTTGTTTTTGTATACGCTGGTATAAATTCTAAAATCTATGTTTTCCTATTATGATTAAGCATGTTAATTTACATCCATCTGTGACAAAAACAGTTTTCCGTATTGAAAAAAATCAAAGAAGGCCGATTTATTCGATTATTTGAAACCCCTTGGATTGTATGAGTTTACAAATCCTGCATATCTCAGAACCTGCAACCGTTTCTCCTTTTTGAACAATCAGTGCAGCAGAAAAATTAATCTCTTTCATGATGGTTTCATCATTGATTATGGGTATACCTCGTTTATGACATTTATACTGACTAATAGCTGCAGGTGTCAATCCCATTTTTTCAGCGGCTTCCTTTTGACTTAAACCAAAATTGTGGACAATACAGCATACTAATTCCTTTCGTATAACTGGAAGTACATCCCATATCATATATTCACAAGGCGTTTTTCCCATAAATTTCAAAACTATAAAACTGACTTGTTGTATTTAGTGTTAATCCAATTTATCAATCAGTTGTTTGATTTTTAGATTGTAATAGGAATTTAAAATATAATCATTTCTAATTATCTAAATTCTATAAATGTGACAAAGTCAAGTTAAAAACTCATTGGAATATCATCATTATGAATCATACTAAATTTGCAGTCATCACAAATAATATTAGGATTATATGCTTCATTGACCCCACATATTTTGCATATCATTTTTTCTCCTTATTACTTATATATTTAATTGAACAAGTTGTATTTCTTCAGAATCATTATCATATATTCGTGGAAACTGTGGAATTTGACCTGCGAGAAAAAGCGAACGATAGTATGAATCTGTCTTACTTTTTTGTAAACAATACTGTAATGCATGAAAACAAGTTTTCCATCGAGCAAACATAAAAGCTTCCTCGGCAGAAACCCATCCATCTTCATTTACATCCCCATCTGATGTCATCGCCTGTAACAAATAATATGAAAAAATCCCAAGTTTAAGCTGTTCATCTTCTTCAGATAAGGAAAAAAGTAAAGCACTCGAAGAAGTAATGACGACTCGTCCTTTTTGAGATACTGTTCTCATTCCACCAGCATAACAGGATTCAACGATGAAGACAATATGGTCAGATGCAAGCTGAGAAAACCATACATCAAACTCTGTATCTGTGATTAATCCTTCACCACTACTAAAATTACCACCATATGGTAAGAGGACCATACTTCCTTTTTCATCCCATGGCGCTAACAGTCCACCATGTGCTACGGTATAAAAAACCACTACATCATTGTTGTCTGCCTCATCGTTCAACCAGCAGGTAATTGAATGGTTAATGGCATTTTTTGTAGCATTTTGATTGACTAATAGTTGTATATGATCCTTTTTCCAATTTTGACTTCTTAGCAATGTATTGTAAATTTCATAGGCTGTTTCTTTACCATATTTTGCTTCCATTGGAGGCTCATAACTTTGAAATGAATCAACAGCAACAATCACTGCATAAAACTCAGTAGAATCCGCAGAGGAGCCAACATCTGTTTTTAATACATCACAACCAGTAGTATAAGCAGAGAACATACTTAAAAAAATACATAAAACTACACCAAGGCTAACTGCTTTTTTTGATACCACTAATTGAACAGATAACACCTCCAGAATTTTATCGTTAGAAATAGAAAAATTAACAATGCCTATTAAAGATTGTCCCTTAACGCGTTATATATTTTGCATTCCATCGGGATTATCAGTTCCATTAACTCCACATATCTTGCATATCATTCTTTTTTCCCTCTCTGATCTTTTGAATACTTGCTTGAGCACTTTCTCTATTATATTCTTCTTTATCTGTTCTCATTACATGTTGTAATGCTGGGAGTGCTTTTGGATCACCAATCTTTCCGAGTGCTTTTATGCCGTATTGTCTTATTTGTGGATAGGAATCTTGTAACAATCTTATGAGATGTGGAACTGCAGTGTAAATGTCTGGTTTAATATCTGAAAGTTTTCCCAATGCTGATGCAGCTAGCCTTCGTTGATTTTGTTCATTACTTTTTGTATAAGAAATAAGCAGTGAAATGTTTTCTTCTTTCTTTTCTTCCCCCAACATAACAATTGGATTAATTGATTTTTTAGCAACAGATTCTTTTTGTTTCCGAGAAAATGTGGAAGAATGCTTAATTGATGCTAACGCTAGTTTAATCTCACCATATGAGATTGCTTCTGGTAATTGATCTTTTATGTTTTTTAAACCAGCATATTGTTGATGTAGTAAAAAATCAAGAAGAAATTTTCTTTTTTCACGTGGAATAACTTCAGCTAAATCAACAAATTTTTTTAGTATCAATTCTTCCAGGTGATTATAGATTGTTCCTTCTGCTAACTCTCGAATTTCAGCGATTTCATGTAATGAATAGTGTTGTTCAAACAAAACATATGTTTGCTGTGTTGTTTTTTTCAATGAATCAAACTGGACAGTAGTCGATGGGATATATTGATCAACTGATTCATGGGGCCTTTTCATTGTCATTTCGTTTGCTACTTTTAGAGTAACCGCTTTCATTCCTTCACAATCAATCCGGTTATGATCAAGTAACTTTGTCCATTTCGCTTTAACTGTTGCTGTTAAATCCTCATAGGAATCTTTCCGAGATAACATGTCCATGACTGCATTTAAACGAGATGTTGATTTTTGATATCCTAAGTAATCCTTTCGTTCAAAACCAATAAATCGTAAAAATGATTTCAATCCCCAGTCATCAATCGGTTTATCAGGATATAACCGTTTTTTCCAGTGTTTTGCAATAAGATGAGCATTTGCATAAATCAGAGAAACATCACTATCGCAATAGGTTTTAATCACGTCATGCTCATGTTCAGTATAGGCAATTAACAAGCGATATTCCTCTGAACACTTTTTAATCAATTCTTTTATCGTTGTGCAAAGATCTGAAACAGCACAATTTTTTGCTTCCGCAGCACTGCGTAATGATGATTTGAAAACAACTTGAGTAAACGTATCATCTACTAAAATTCCAACTAAGGAGGGATCTGAGTTTTCAAATCCTTCAAAATCAATATATACTCCTCTCCTTGCCTGCTCTAAAGAAATAGTTCTTCGTCTCCTTAATTTCCTCTCTTCAGACTCACTTTGTAATCCTTTCATAGATACTTTCCCACATCTTATTTCATTTATTAATCAAAACGTAGGTGGAATATCATCATTACTAATTATGGAAAACTTACAGTCATCACAGATTCCATCTGAACTATCCCTTTTGTTCATCCTTGATTTCTTCAAATTTTTTATCCATCTCCCTCCAAACATTAATAGGCCCCTCATCACTTTTTTTCTTAGATCCAGACATTTCATGCATTCCTCCAAGCAATGCTCCTGCCACACCATACATGGCAAGTGCTTCTTCAGTATTATTCTCGATAAATGCCAATCCTTGTTTAGCAAATTCATAATCCGGTTGAATGAACAATGCTTTCTTAAAATAAAATTCAGCCTGGTCTTTTTGTCCTAAACGCGCATAGCATGACCCTAAATTACCCCAAGCATGATGAAACGATGGATACATATTCGTGATCTGACGGAATCGGTCAGCTGCACCGATAAGCGTTCCTTTATTAAACATTGTTAACCCTTCTTTATTCAGTTTTTCTGCCAGATTTCTATCATAATCCCGTTCCGGCTCAATTTCAATCTCCAAATCGATTTTTTCACTTGGATTGTTCAACTGTTCCCGTTCTTCTAATATGAGCTGTCGAGGAGTTTTTTCCTCAATTATACCCGACAACTGTGTATCTAACCATTCCTCCCGAAATGGATTGAATGCAACCCTCACCTTGTCAAGAGATGCATAGCTTTCTGGTTTGAACTCTTGATCCACCGTGAGATCAAATTCATTGATTAACGATTGTTCCGTTGGTCCGACTGGATAGGTTTCTATCATTGTTTTTCCATCAAGGTCCTTTCGAGGATAATTATCCCATACCTGTTGGAGAAGGGTCCTTGTTTCGTGATGGTCCCTATTGGTTAAAAATTCAAAATTAATGATTTCAGGAAATGCTTCTTCCAACGATTGATTACCATTGATTCTTGCCGACAACGTCCGGAAATCAATAGATAACCCAATATTTGTTAATTTTTCCTTCAACGCTTTTTTTGCTTCATCTACCGTTTCAGAATTCTTATCTTTTTTATAAAAGAAATCTAACACGTCAAATCCCAAGATATGTCCTTTTCTCCTATCTGCAGGATATTTGTAAAAATACTGATCTAGCAATGATCCAAATGATAAATAGAAACTGTCGGTAATTGGTGTTAACGAAACAAATCCATTTCTATACGGAGCGATTCTAGATAAGATGATATCATCCACATAACAATCAGTTTCACCATTTTTTACATATAAAGGTACAATTTCATCAGTGATTACATCTTCAACTGCTATCCCCTGATTGTGTCGGTCGATATCAGTTACTCTGAAAAAATTGAGTTTGTTACGACAAAAATCTTGATACACTTCTTTATATCTTGGTGGAAGATTGGCTTGTTGAACAAAATATCGAAACGGAGACATATCGTAATGATCCTTAAGTTTGTAATCAAACATGAACATGTTACGCAAGCATAACCCTAATTTCTCATTTAACTCGAAATCCGTTCTTGATGAATACGTTCGCTTTAATATTTCAAATTCAGTTTTCAACCTTTCACAAGACATAATCCAGTCTGCAGCATAATCCAGTAAATCTCCAACATTTTGTAACGGTCCAATTTTACGTTCCAACGGTAAACAACATTTCTTGTATTTTTTTCCACTGCCACAAGGACACAGATCATTTCGGCCAATCTTCCCCATGAAAATCCATCCAACTATATTATTTCAAAAATGATTATATTTTAGGGGGTTATTAATACTTTTTTTCTTATCGAAACATCGATGAACTCAAAGACCTTGGATATGTCAGTGTGGAAGATGGATTGAAACTAACAGATGCAGGTAAGATTGCAAGATTATGAAACGTCCTATGACATTATTCCAATAATCAAACATAACATAATACAAGGAGGTTTATGGCCTAGACCCAGCACTAATTAATATTATTTTTTTCGAGGCTTAAATGCAAGAGCCAATTCTCTTGTGCGATAAATTGTTATTTCTTTCCTTGTTTTAAAATAAGTGTCATTGCTCCAAATGCCATCAGCTTTTGAAGCAAGACATAGAGCAATAAATGGTACATCATCTATATCGTCAATGAGTGTTTTTGCAGCATCAAAAAATTCTTCATATTCTTCTTTTGGTATAATTGTAATCTTTTCAAATAGTAAATTAAGAATGATGTCAAATTCATTAGAGTTAATTTTAGCCTTTTTACATATCAATTCCTTATATTTCGAAATTTCTTTCAAGGAATGATCTGGTGTAATAAATTGAATTGCTGGAGAAACAATGATTCTTCTCGAAATTCCATTTTTAATAAGAGCAGAAATTATGCTACTAGTATCTATTACTAATCTCATTAAACCAAACCATGTTTTTTTGCTATTTCACGTTTAATTTTCCTTCCAATTTCAAGAGCATCTTTTTCTGTTAATTCACTTTTTGAAAGAAGATTATCCATGAGTTCAAGTTTTCGCGCTTGCTCCCACATGGCTTGCCTGGCTATTTCAGTCCATTTAATTTCCTTGTGTTTTTTAATTATCTTATGAAGTTCTTCAGGTATTGCAAGAGTCATATTTGTCATAATTATTACCTTAAGTAATATATGTATTTTTACGTATATAAGGTTTTCTACTTATTTTTACTAATTAGAACTGTTGTTCCTTCTGTCTTATAAAAAAAGAAAAAATACTATTTTTCTCCTGTTGTAAGGAGGCTTACGGCCTACACCCAGCACTCTTAGATCTTTTTATAAATATTTTTTCTATGACCAATTTTTATAACCAAAATGATAAGTTTATCTTTTTTAATATCAATAATTACTCTATATTCCCCAACTCTTAACCTATAACCAGGATCGCCAACAACTTTTTTTACATGTACTTCAGGTCTTATTCTAATTCGTTCAAGAGCTTTTACAATCCGTTCCTGAATATCTTTTTCAAGCTTTTTAAATTGTTTTCTTGAGGTGTCTGTAAAAATGACCTCGTAACTCATTCAGCCATCTCTTTTTTAATTTTTGCAAGAGTATATGTTTTACCTGCTTTATATTCAGCACGAGATTGAGCGATTTCTTTTTTTGTTTGTTCACTGAGTTCCTGATTGTCTTCTATCAAATCCCAAATTACTTCCTCATATGTTTCTTTATTGAAAATTTTTCTTTTAATTAGTTCTTTTTGCAAGTTTTTACTCACTTGGATCGTAGTGTCCATAGTATATTATAGTATGGTATAGCATATAAAAATTTCGGTTATTTTTGCAAGATTTGCTGCTTCTGTCTTCTATTTTTAGAAAAAATAAGGAGAAAGCGATGTTCTAAGGAGACTTACGGTCTACACCCAACAAATTTTTACTAAACCTCATTCTTTTTTTCAAAGAATCTGACTCAGTACTGTATTTATTGATCCTTCCGGTTCATTAAGATAATGTTCACATTCCTTCATAATCTCTTTATTTATCTTTCCTTTTAATAAATCAAATGATCTTGGTTCTAATAATTCAGATATTTCATCAATAATTTTATCTGGGGATTTATCAGCAAACCAAATCAATGCGTATAAATCACAAAGATCTTTTACCATTTTATGATGTTCCCCTCTTGAAGGTAATGCTAGTATTTTCATAGCACTTATCATTTCTCGAGTGGGTATAAATAAATATTTCGATATTTTTGGTATTTTCACTTGAAATTTTTCATTGTTATAGACATTTTCAATAAGTGGCACTTCAAAAAAACTATATCGATGAATATCTTGATAACTAGGCGGATATGAATTGACAAGAATATCTACATAAAGAGTAAACATTTTTTCTTTACCTTCATCTTTTAATAAACCAATAACTTCGAAAGGGATGTCTTTTTTATATCCAAACATTGAAGGATTATATCCATTTTGTTCCAATATATTTAACATCTTAAAGAGCTTTGTTGATTCTAAATCTGTTTTCCCCATCATAGGTTCTAGTGCAAAACCAATATCAATATCTTGTGAACCAATATAATTCATGTCTTTTTGTTCTTTAAAATAATCATTAACTGTAAAATAAACAGCCCAATCTCCGCAAACACAAATGTCAAAATCCACTAGATCTAAGATTTTTTTGAGCGTCTGAAAAGAGACATCGGTAATTCTTCCATCATATAAAGTCAGAATACCACTTCCGTATTAATCTGTTTGCTGCATCTATAGCTATCCCCCCCTCCATAAGAAGATCACATATAAGCTGAGATTTGGAAACAAGAGAATATCCACGTTGTCTAATAGAATTTTTTATTAAATGTGGATCAGCAATAAGTATCCGAGTGTTTCCTTTTCCTACCAAACCATTTGATAATAGATATCTATGCCATGAATCTAAATCCGCTCTTAATATATAAAAATCTGTTCTGGTTGGAAAAAGATAGTTGTGAATTATTCTATCTGCTTGATACGTTGTTAATGCATAAGGTAATTTAGAATTTTTAATAATTGAAAGAGGTTCTTTTTTCAAATGATATTCTGAATACTTTATTGAGGAACGTATTTTCAACCAATATTCATAGAGATTATATACATCAATAACTTTGGTATTTTTTATTAAATTCATACGTTCTAATTTTTTAAGATAGGTTAATGCCCAAGGTTGTGAACATTCAGCCCTGACATGTATAGCATAAGCGGTAAGATTGCCCTCAGGATTATCTAATAATATTCTCAGAATACGTTCACGTTTTTCACCTTTCATGTATACATAGCAACATAAACTAATATTTAAATATTTGCTATGCATTTTAATATTTCATCACATATATGTTTTTGCTATGTATATGCTTTGAATAATAATGTTTCAATCGCAGAAAAACTAATTCATTTTACAAGAATGTCCTCAATTATAAATAAACTAGTCTTCTTTCAAAACTTTAATAGTTTCATCAATAATAAATTACGTCTTCAACCATTCCAAATTATTCACATTTCTCGGAGAAATAAGGAGGATTATGGCCTAGACCCAACACAATTTTCACTGAATGCAGTCATTTGCCATGTTGGAATACAAATAGAAAAATCTGAAAAAAAGAGCGAAGAAAGAGTAAAATAGAAATCTATGTTGTTGATACTCTAGATTTAGGACCTGTTAAAACTGGTTCGTAGCGTTTAATTATGACTGTATCATTTAACCTGGCTCTAGCCTCTTCGATTTCAG
>CAYLOF010000047.1:0-9570 GCA_964385215.1 uncultured Thermoplasmatales archaeon | reverse complement strand
TGGGAATAATCGACGGTCTCTCCCCCAGATTCATCAAAGTTCATTCCATCAGGTGTTGCCGTAGCTTCAAACGATTTGCCCATAGAACCATCGCCAGGAGCCCTCCAATTGTAGTTTGAGTATTGATTAGAACTGCTTCCTAGAAACTCAGTAAGCTCTTCATAAGAACCGAAAGTCTGTAAATCATAGTATGGAAAATCCATATTACCATATACTGTAGGTTGAACAGTAATTGCATAAACAAAGGTTCCAAGTATTATTCCAGTCAATACAATTCCAGCCAATTTCAATTTTTTATCTTTCATATTATCACATCAATTTTACTTTGCTTGGAAATATGTCATTTAACATTTATATACCGTCAGAAAACGTTCGGAAAAAACCAAACCATCTTTATCATAACAAAGATGAAAAACGCATACATTTTATAAAACATAAATCATCGATAGAGAGACGTGACATACCCATGAACCATTATAGATATTTACCAAATTTCTAATCTCCCATTTTACTAACATGTATATCTTGTGTTGGTTTTAGCTGTGCAATATACCAAAGGAGATTTAATGCATTTAAATGACTTTTTTAGCCATAAAATTGAGGTTGCAGTAGTCGCTCCAAGAACGGAAAATGTTCAATAATTCTTTCCAATACATAGATGATTAATGGATTAATTGATTGTTTGTTCTTCGGCATGGCAATCTCCAGGGTTCCCCATTCACCCATAACATTATGAATATCCCGTGCTCTGGCTCGTATTGTATAGTTCCCTTGACCAGACCACATATGATTCAATTTTACCACTTCATTTGATTCATATGGTCCAATCCAGTCATCCACAGAACCGTCTCCCCATTTGACATAGTAGCAGACATCATCTCCCTCAGGATCTATTGTTGTAAATGAATATTCATATTCTTTTCCCGCTTTCCCATCTGTTGGACCAATAATGGATGGAATATTTGGCGGCTCATTATCACTGATTGCCACTTGAATTTTCTTAAGAGTACTGAAGTCCCCCCAGCTATGCTCAGCATTATAGCCCCTCACCAGATAATAATAAATTCCATCTTCCTTATTATTAATATTATAATGGTTACCCATAATCGAATTTGAAATTGTGACAATATCATTAAAATCAGCTACAGGATAAATATCATCAACATAAAAACCATCCTTACTTGTAGCAGCGTCAGTGGTATAACGGAATCGCAGATATACAGATTCACCAGAATAATCATCAAGACTATATTCATTATATACCCAATCATTGGAGGACCCTGTAAATTTATCAAGTAAATCATAAGCACGCCCATCTCGACTCACTTCAATAAAGGCCATATCATAGTTTTCCTCAATAGTATACCAACACCAAAATGACAGCACCATACCTTCTTCAATAGGTGTAGGATAGGTGGTAATCATCGAAGAAACATCGTTGTTGACACTCCGAGATTTATAACATCTACCTCCTGTTGAATCTGATTTTGAATCGGATATTGAAAAACCATCTAGCACCCATAATTCTGAACCGGTTTCAGCATTGTCGGTTGAAACAAGTAGATTGGTCATCTCATCAAGTTGGAAATGATCAGGTTCTGCATCTGAATTCTGCTCCTGCCAAGATACAGTATAACTTCCATTGGCTTCAACTGACATTTCATCAATTTTTGGAGGGAGCACCCGCGGTATAACCTTGTCGATATGTTCTGCCTCTTGTAGCAGGTAAATTGCTCCATCAAAGTTTTCAGCACAAACCTGATCTAACACATCTGCATCTGGGTGAAAGGAACCACAAGCCTCAATAGTATAGGCAAAAGTAGGTCGTCCTTGAACATAATGACCATACCCATATGCCCAATCAGTTGTATCACCGGTTGTTGGATACAAACCAGAACTCTGTGTTGGTGTATAAGTCCCAGTTCCATCCTGGGTAGTTATCCTCAAGGCAATTTCTTCGCCAATCTGTGACATATATGCATCATCAGGAGTAATTTCATCTGATGAATATCCCCATGGCCACATAACAAGTTCGCCATACGTATGCCAACTGATAGAAGCACAGATGTCATTTTCAAGAAATACATTGCGAATAGCCTGTGCCTCAAGTTCAGACAAAACCCCTTGACCACAATACACTTCTGAATCAGAGTGATGACTCATTCCGATTGACCCCCACATTCCTAAGGCAATGCCATTTGAGGAACCGCCATAATTTCGGTTTAAATCGACTCCATATGTGCCAAACTCTGAGATATAGTGTCTATTTTTTCGCCACCATTTAGCCCCTTGGTATAAATCATGGTCATAATAATAGCCGTCTGGGTTTACACATGGAACCATCCATAATCGTCTGTTATCAACAACATCTGTAATATTGATATCAGAACCATATTCTAATGTTAATTTATCTACAATATTAAGACATATCTCCACAGTTGGCCATTCTCGCGCATGATGCAGACCCATATAAAAAACACCTGGTTCTCCCTCATCAACACCAGGATTATCAGTAATCTCTAAACACCAAATGTCACGCC
This sequence comes from uncultured Thermoplasmatales archaeon, assembly GCA_964385215.1. Taxonomy (GTDB): domain Archaea; phylum Thermoplasmatota; class E2; order DHVEG-1; family DHVEG-1; genus DAOWHD01. The sequence goes on along the minus strand of CAYLOF010000047.1, from coordinate 7,030 downwards.
CTTCATAACTTTCCCCTATGCTGTATAAACTAGTGATGTTAGGGTAGCTATCTGCAATATCTTGAAGCGTCTGCTCCATCTCAGCATAAGTGTGATACTCATTTGCAAAGTTTTGGCCATAGGTATCGACATCCCATGAAAGAACAGAATAATCAATATCTGCATTCGAAAGTTCAGATAGCCCAGTATTGGGCATAATGACATCTACATAATTGCCTGGACTGCTGCCCAGAATATCTGACTCTCTTGGAAGAGGCACATATCCTTCAGTGATATCAATTCTTACTAGACTATTTGTAAGAAATGGATGACCAGCATTTACAAACACCGGCAAAGAGGTAAAAAGCAATAGTATCAAGATAAAAACACATATTATTTTTTTCATTTGGCAATACCTTCCTTACTTTATGGATATCCTCCAATTTGTAGGCTTGGATCACCCATAAGCGTTAATTCCTGTACTGTTTTACAATCAAGATAATAGTCCATTGGAGGGTGCTGCTCAATATAATCTATCTGTGCCTGCGTATATGTTTGACCAAGGATAGTATAGTCATTCACACCATAGTTTTTGAAAAAATTCACATTAAAGCATCCTGAGAAAAATTGAGTGCAGTCGGGTATGCCATCATCATTAGAATCTCCTGTTGCAAACCAATCAAGGCCAGCATATGCCATCGTGGCAATTGATCCACCATCTTTTTTACTTGTCATCCGCCAAGCCCAACACTCTGGAATCCACTCCATATGGTAAAATTTATAAGGCGATTCAAAAAAATATCCTTTCAAGCCATATTTTATAATGCCTTGTAGTAGGTTGGAGAGACTGACATTGAACTGGCCGTTGTGACAACCACCTACAATAGCAACTGGGAGTTTGTCACCGTTTTGTAGTTTTGACATATTGTTGGTATTCAGTCCTGTAATCCACGTATCTTCATCGTCTGGTGGATGTGTTCCCCAGGTTTGAGGGTTTCCATGGCCATCAAAGAAAAGAAAACCACCACCTTCACTGATTGCATTTATTACATCATCGGGACCTGTAAAACTTCCATCAGATGTCCATATCTTCACACTTTCAAATCCTTGCATATATCCAAGAGCTCTTGCATTTTCTTCCTCCCCTTCATAATACTCATCTCCAGGGGCAGAATCACCACCCACCAATATCATTTTGTTAAACCAATTTTGACCATATGTTGATGTTTCATAGGTAATGATTTTGTCAACCATGATATCAACTTCAAAAGGCATGATACATGAAAGACGACCCAGATAAACATCAGGATAACAATCAATTATGTCTTTTTTAAATCCTTTCCATTCTGCAAAGACACCGTTGCCGTTGGAATCCCAATCGTCAAACACGAGGTCTCCATCGTCATATTTATAGATGTCTGCAAAGTAGAGATCAGCTAGAAATGAACCCTCTCCGCCATCATCTAAATGAGAATATCTCACAGGTATCCACCATTTCTCTTCAAATACTCCGCCAAATCTTCCACCCACCAAAAGAACATAGCTAGTACCCCAGTTTTCTACTGCATTTTTAATGAAATATTTCATCTTTTCAGCACAGTCACGTCCCTGGGCAGGGAAATATGTTTCTCCACAAATGTCGTTCTCCTTGTCAATCAATTTTGTTGATATACCAATATCATTTTTATGATCAACCAGAGGCTGAAGTTTCTCCATAAATTCAGACGGAGATATTACAATCATGTCATATTCATCAGGGAATGTCACCGGATTTTCAGGCAACTCACATATTACTTTAATGTCAGCGTTACCATAACAGGTTACCATATTTTTAGATGAAGTATATTGCACAGGATAACATCTAACCGTTAGAAAGACAACATGTTTCCCATCTTCAATACCTACACCAATATTGTAAGTGAAAGGAGATTCAGGATATGTATTCGCATCAAAAGAAATCTCATTTGTTTCGGCAGATATCAATTTTCCATCAACAAAAGTAACCGGCGTAGGAGAAGATACAATTTCCTTTTCCAAAACATATTCCTTTGCTTCCGTAAATGTAACATCAACATCATCAACCTGAGTGCCAACCGGAAATGTGTATGTCGTAATATATGATGGTAGCAGAGGATACCCTGGTAGGCTAAGATAAGAATTTGCGTTTTCGATTTCTATTCTGATGTTTTGTTTTTGTTCAATAATCACAGGATCTGAAAAACAAATTGTTTCAATACTTTCAAAAGGTTTATTTTCATTTCTCCCAGGTATAGCAACTGCCCCAAACCCACTAATAACCAAAATCCCAACTAATAGTATTGGTAATACTTTTTTCATATTTTTGTTCCCCATATTATACATAATATAATGGTGGGTTAGAATATAAATATTTTGCAATAAAAAGGTAGAGGAGAAGTGAGTTATTTAACACTCGAAGCGATAGATTGCTTTATTGATCTATCTCTTCCGTTTTTTCATCAAATTTTATTCCCATCTCTTCTAGTTCATCTAGAATTGGATTATATATGTCAGGAATCACAGGGATATGAACTCCAGTTAAATTGATATTTTTATTTAATATCATCTTCACAGCAATAGCTGCAGGAAATGCAACGGTTCGTGCAATTGCAGAATCACCCTTAGAGATACCATACTCAAGTAGCGTTGAAGTGATATATTTCCTCTTGGATGTATATTCTGCGATAAACTCATGATGCATAACAATCATGTCTCTTTCATCTTTGCCAAGTGACATCTTCTTTAAGGTCAGCACGTTGAGGTAATCTAGTGGATTGTCTTTATCTTCTGGTAATAACTCATCTCCAAATAGGCCGAGCCATTCGAATCGTTTAATAACAGTGGAATATGTCTCTAATCCAAGAAATGCTGCCGTTGCCTTTGGCAAGTCTTCCCCAGATCCAACACCAATTAAATATCTTGTAAGATCACCATATGTTTTACCAGAAAAGTCCTCTGGGGTTTCTTCGGTAAGCCAACCAAGCGCCACGATTTTTCTCATCGTTTCACACCATCCAGTCATTCTGAACGTGCCACGATAAACCGTCTCTGCATCTTTTAACCCGTATATATCCTTATATGGTACAGAATTTCTGTTAGGATAGTTTTCAAATGTTCCAATTCCTGGAACGTCCTGGATCGTATAGTTCTCAAAGAGTTGCTCACCTGGGTATGATATCTCTTTTCCATCTTGCAGCCATTTTGAAGGATTGCGAGAGGCAAGAAGAACCCCGCGAGGAGCCCATGAGAACTTGTAACCAAATGGATTTGTATTTGCTTCATGAGATGGAAGGGCACCAGTTGTGGATCTAAAGCTAACAACCTTTCCCCCATTATTCTCAACATCATGTATGACTCTCATTGCAGACATGTGATCTATACCCGGATCAAGACCAGACTCATTCAAAAGAAGAACTCCTGCCTCCTTTGCCCGGCCATCAAGTTCGTGCATTTCGTCACTGACATATGATGTGGTAACGAGATGTTTTTTATGGTTTATACATAGTTCTGCAACTTTAACATGATATGTATATGGTAAAAGACTCACGGTCAAATCTGCTTCGGAAACCAACTTTTCTAACATGGCATCATCCTTAACATTCAACGATAACGCCTCGCCATCTGGATGTCCATTAATGATTTTCTCTGCCTTGCTAGCAGTTCTGCTTGCCATCGTGACAGAAAAATCTGGTTGATCTAAAAGATATCGTACTAATGGCTTAGAAACCATTCCTGCTCCAAGAACTAATACTTTTTTCATGTTTTATATCTCCATTAAGCTATAGAATCACCTGAGGCGAATATAATTTGTTTATAAATATTTGTCGACATACTGATAATCAGGTGTGAGTCTGCCATGATACAGAATAACTGCTCTTTTGATCTCCGGTGGTAGAGCACAATCCTCAAATTCCTTGGTGTAATCTGCCTTCACTATTTCCTGCACAAAGTCAAGAAGAACCGTGCTAAATGCATTTGAAGATTCCTTTGGCAGTTCGCATGGAAGATTATCAACCCCCATAACTACAATACCTTTTCCTTCAAAACCATCTTTTATCGAATCTGTTCCAGGATTATAGATGAATGACGGGGCATCCGACGTGGTTGACTTTTCGGTAAATTCTATTGCTCCATTGATATCAATACTGATGTCTCCAATAACTCGTAATTTTAAATTTTCGTAATTTGTCTTTACAAAATCCTTCGTCACAAGACGAGGATATCGACCATCCCAATATATGCAATTCATAAGTACGGTCAAATTGGACACATATTCCTCAAAAATGGATCTATATTTTTCTGGATGATTGTAGTAGTCTTGAAGTTCAAAACTATCGTCTGATGAGACTGGTTTTACCATATCTTCTTCTTTGAATACTACTTTATAAACACAGCGATCTGAAGGATTTTCAAACACTTTTTTGATTTCTTTTGGAGAGATTTCTTCTGTAGGAAGTATATCAAGAATCTCCTGAGCACCATTTGATACATGACCATATCCAGCAAACCCAACAATCATAGGAGTCAAAGATTCGGGAATTCCGTTTTCTTTTATCTGTTCTCCAACTTCCTCCAAATGTTTTTTTGCATCATCTAGGTTCTTGTAATGAACTGTTTGTTTGATTTCATTAAATGGTGTATCAATGTTCTGAGACTGCAATCTTTGCCCAAGTGACCAAAGAGTGTCAATCATTCCTGCAAGACCCGCAAATCTACCAAAGAAAACAAGACGAGCACCTCTCTCATCTGCAATTTTTTCATAATCAATAAGGTTGCATTTCAGATCCATCATTTTCTTAAGCATAGGCATGTTGTACTCCTGACCCTTGATTGTATGCGAGAAAAACACATATGTTTTTTTTGGTTCAAAAAAATCAATAGGAATTTCCTTTACTGCAAAAATAACAGGACAGGAAGATAGATCTTCGTTGATTACTGCCCCTGCATTTTCATATTCCTTCTCTAAGTAAACCCTTATAGGTGAAGGCTGAACTATTACATCAACATCATATTTTTCCTTCAGTTCTTGTATATGGTTGGGGACCAGCGGAACTCGTCTTTCCCACTTGTTTTTATCTTCTCTTCGAATGCCAAAGGTGAAACTCATAATTAATTCCCCAGAAAACCTCATCTTTAAAGATTTTAAATAAATTGTTATGAAAACATCATGTATTACCTAAAACGCAGAATTGCACCAACATGACCAAGGTTGGCAATTTCCTCATCGTCAGTAAACTCAACACCCGCATCAGTTCTCTCAGCAAATTCTAATATTTCCTCGATAACATCTACCTCCGATGTTTTCTTACCACAATAGGGACACATTTTATGAATTCCCTCTTCTACCACCTGACAATTCTCGCATACCCACCCACGAGATCTATAGTCCTTTTCTATTATTAACAATTCTACCTGCCCATTTTTAACAGCAGTTAACGTTTCCTTCACCCCATAGGCAGCAAGCCCATCTTTCAGTATTTCTTCTTTCAATTGTCTAACTGCTTCATGACTTTTTTGTTCCTCTCTTCCAGAAATCAGGCGTTTGGATTCCTTTAGAAGATCAGCCTCATCATCAATATCAATATCAACAATCTCAACAACCTTATCCTTCAGATTTTTAGGTAACATATCTACAAACTGTAATTTTGCCTGACCAGGCCCAGCAAGGATAATTCGCTCATCTGATCGTTTTTGAAGTGCTTCTTTTACTTCAGAGAAGAATGCATGTATGGCTCCTCTTCGCAATCTATTGAATCTCGCCTGAGACCATCCGCCTTTCTTGTGTTTGTTCATTATTCTTGCAGAAAGTTTTTTTGTATCTTCCACTTCACCCAACGATACAGAGAATATTTTAGCATAATTTGAATTGATCAATAGTAGTGTAAAGGATTCCCATTCATCCTGTATCCTAGCAAGTGGACGTAAGTATGGAGAAGAATCAACAATCAATAAATCTCCAATCTTCACAGAAAGAGGGATGTACTCTAGAAAATCATATCTATGCGATGCGAAGATAGCAATATTGTCGCCTGTGTTTTCTCTTAGAACACTGGAAATATCTTTCATTGTATCTGAAAGATTTTTAAGTTCATCCCCTTTTAAAATAGATTTACAGACACTTACCCGTCTATCAATGAATTTTGTATTGGAATCTTTGTTGAGATACAGACTTATATATCTATCCTTACTATCTGGATCATACACTTCTGAAAGTTTCTTAATAAATTCAGTAAGATTTTTTGACATGCTTCTCAAAAACGGAAAAAGCACTTGGTTTATAATGTCTTTCTAGGCGAATTTTTACTTTCAATCAACCCAAAACAAAGAATAAATAGTTACCACCTCTTTTTATTGATTTATGGTGAGGCATACAAAACAAACCAGATTCAAAGGATCAGACATTATCAGCGCATCAGAAATCGGACAATATTTCTACTGCCCTGTTGCATGGTATCTTCAAAAATGCGGATATGAGCCCAAATCTCCATTTTTGGAAATAGGAAAAGAGAAACATGCAAAACTTGGAAAGATAATAGATCGTACGCAAGTTAACACAAAAAGGTCAAGAGTTTTTGCCATTGCAGGATATCTCCTACTAATAGCTGCAGTTTTAATCATTCTATATGGGGTGATATCATAGTATCTCCCATTGCTATAGGTATTTTTTTACTGGCATTAGCTCTCTTGTCCATCTTAATATCAAAAGTAATGAAAAGGAATGCAAAAAGGTTAAAAATTAAACATAAAATCCAAGCAGGCAAAATAACCTACTCAGATCTAAACACTCCTGCAAAACCATTATTTTCAAAGCGCTATAGGATAAGTGGTAAGCCCGATTATATTGTAAAAAGGAATGGCCATTATTTCCCTGTAGAAATCAAAACTGGAAATCATTATGAACCGAAAAAAAATCACATATTTCAACTTGCAGCATATTGTCAAATATTAGAAGAGAACTATGGAAGTTTCATACCGCATGGCATACTTGTTTACAGCGATACATCCCAACAATTTAAGATACCGTTCAACCCAA
>CAYLOF010000046.1:8244-9615 GCA_964385215.1 uncultured Thermoplasmatales archaeon | reverse complement strand
ACCCGAGTTATAAGCTTGGCAAGCTTAAGTGATACCAGGCTACACCACACCCGCATACAAGTTTAGCGATTATGTATTGGTAATTCCTTAAAAAGCATTACGATGCCTCTGTCGTTTTCAATCAAGATCATAATCTGGTGAAATTTGAGTTAGATATGTCCTAAAAAACAGTCAGTAGTATGTCAACTTGGCATCCTTGAAAACAGAAATATTTGCAACCACTCAGGTGATTAATTACGTTGGTCTCCGTAGTAAGCGTTTTTCTTTCAGTTTATGTATGTATCATCACTAGATATCTATGGTAGGGCTCTTGCCCATTCTTCACTCAATTTTTACAGTGAATAAATGGCATGATGCTGTTTTTAGAGAAAAACTTACTCTTGATGTTCATTGCTCAATTCGTTTCAGTGGTTTGCTGAGATGTCGTCTTGCACATACAGGAACTTCATAAAATCCAATGTGTATGTTCCTTTCCTTCTTTTTCATCACTGGTTTTTTGCTTTCTGTTTTACATCGAATACATTTGTACCCTTGATTTTTGCCCTTTGATTTCATATGTTTCCCACAAATTGGACAAACAGGATTTTCTAGTTTTTCAATTCCCTCTGCAAGACTTTTCACATCTATCTTTTCGATGTTGATAGTCCGCGGTTTTTCCCTTACGCCGCCATAAACTTCAACAATATCGCCTACATAAAGTTCCATTATAACCTTCCTAAACTGTTTTGTGGGCTCATAAGCAGCACAATCAACCTTTTCTGTATCTTTACCAATAGTAAAAATAACGTGTCCACCCTTTATTTTATGTGGATTTCGGATTACTGTACCTTCAGCGATAATGGATTGATATGGCTTTATTTCACTAATGCTTTTTCTCTGCAAATGATCGTCTGTTCCTTGGTTTGTCTCAAATATTATCCAATTGTCAACCGGTTCTGATTTTACCAGAGAATGTGCTTTTACCAATTCTTCAACATTACTGCTCCTTACTCCATATAAAACAGGACAAGGAGAGTTTGGCACGAGTCTATTATGTTTATTTTCATAATCATAATTATCAAATGTTGATGGACATAACTTATCTATCTTTTTTGCAGATTCGTCGTCTATTTCTCTCTTTGTCCCCCATCGTTTTTCCTCTCTATATGCTATAAGTTCATATGTTTTATCGTGAATTGGCAACCAAGCTATTGAGGCAGTGGCACCGATGAGCCCTCTACAGTTTTTGTACCCTTTATAATATGCTTCATGTAGTTTCAATATTTGTTTAATTTCTTCCACAGTTACAATTTCTCTTACTGCTTTTTCATATATTTCAATTGATGGGCGTTTCTGGAGCACAACATATCCTGGATTCGTATTTTCATCTTC
>CAYLOF010000046.1:0-8144 GCA_964385215.1 uncultured Thermoplasmatales archaeon | reverse complement strand
GGGTATCCAATTATATCATAGCTCTCATCAGTCAGTTTTTTTACGATGGTTTGAGCTACATGGGTTGTACATCCACCGTTTCTAGAATCTGTATCGTCTATGCCTATCCAGATGGTTTCACTCCCGATATTGTTATATATTATGCCTCTCTTTATCCCAGTGTATAATGGATAGAGCGGAGCTAGTTAAGGACGTCAGAGAAACCCTGAGTAATGCAGGCTTCTATGTTTCTGATCTGTATTCTATGCGTCCAATAGGGTTTGATTTAGTTGCGAGAAGGGACAACTCACTACTCATAATTAAAGTTTTGACGAATGTTAATGCATTATCTGAGGATGTTGCTGAAGAACTAAAAGTTCTGTCTGAACTTTTGAAGGGGCATCCTTTACTAATAGGTGAGCGAAGTGGAACAGGATTTCTTGAAAAAGAGGTAGTGTATGATCGATTTGGAATCCAGGCTATTTCGCCGGAAACTCTTGAAAGTCGCCTTCTCGATGGGATTCCACTTAAAATATATGCTGGTCCCGGCGGTTTCTATGTGAATCTCGACAATGAACGGCTATTAAAGCTTAGACAGCAACAAAATATTTCACTAGGTTCATTTGCACGTTCTGTAAAAGTTTCACGGCGAACGGTGAGGATGTATGAAGATGGTATGAACGCACGTGTAGAATTTGCGTCAAGAATCGAAGAGTTACTGGGTGACACTATTACTCGCTCAATCGATATATTAAAAACGAGCGAGAAAATATATCATTCAGAAAAAAAAGAGAAAAAACCCGCTTCTTCCCATGACCCGGCAGGGCAACTAAAAGATTTTCAAAAAGAGATATTTTCAATATTGAAACAGGTTGGGTATGAGATTATTCCACTGGGACGTTGTCCTTTTGATGCGGTAAGTAAGGATAAAGATAGAATACTATTAACCTGTGTACACAAATACAACAAAAAATTACTTAGGAAGGCTCAAATTGTTAGTAGTATTTCCAAAATAACAGAGAAACAGGCTGTTCTCTTTGTAGAAGGGAAGGTTAATAGGACCAATATAGAAGGCACTCCCCTTATCATTAAAAAGGAACTAAAGAAGGTTAGAGGACCTGAAGAGATGCTTGAACTAATTTTAGAGCGAATAAGTTACTAAAATTGACCAAACTTTTATAAACAGGATTGTCATTCCCGACAACTACATTTCCATAACCATATGGAGAAAAATGCATTAAAACATTCAAATTGATATCTATGGCAGACAAAAAGATAGTTGATGCAGTTGAAAAAATCTTGGAAGAATCCAAGAAGCTAGATAGAAAATTCAAGCAGAACGTAGACGTAGTCATAAATCTAAAAAACGTAGATTTAAGCATTCCCAAGAATCGAGTAGATGAGGAAATCATTCTACCAAAAGGAAGAGGTAGTGAAACAAAAGTGGCTATATTTGCAAGTGGTGAACTTGCTTTAAAATCTAAGAAGCACGTTGATTTACTGATTAAACCTGAGGAAATCGAGGACCTTTCTGGTGATAAAAAAGCTTTCAAAAAAATAGCCGACTCGCATCATTTTTTTATTGCTGAGGCCCCACTCATGCCTACTATTGGTAAAACATTAGGTACTGTTTTAGGGCCAAGAGGTAAAATGCCTAGACCGGTACCTCCAAATGCCGATGTATCAGGTTTAGTGAAAAATCTGCGCAATACTGTTAAACTGCGATCTAAAGGTAACAAAACGTTTCATACTGTTGCAGGAAATGAAGACATGTCTGGCGAAGATATCGCTGAAAACATAGATGTAATTATAAAACGATTGGAAGGCGTATTGGAGCGTGGACACATGAATATTGGTTCTGTTCATGTAAAAACGACTATGGGGCCGTCTGAGAGGATAATTTAGGGTGATTGTTATGGCTCATGTTGCAGAATGGAAATATAAAGAGGTGGAAAATCTTACCAATCTTTTAACCAGCAAACCGGTTATAAGTGTCGTTGAGATTGGAGGTATCCCTGCCCCCCAGATGCAACATATGAGAAAAAATCTTCACGGCATTGCTGATGTCCGCTCGTCAAAAAATTCTCTTATATCTCGGGCTTTTGATGGCGCTGAGAAAAAGGTGAAGGGTATATCGGCCTTGGGAGAGTTGGTTACTGGCCAGACTGCAATTATCGCCACAGATATGAACCCTTTCAAACTTTATGGTAAAATTAAGACTACTCGGACAAACGCTCCGGCAAAAGGTGGAGAGATTGCCAGTTCGGATATCGAAGTTAAAGCAGGTGACACTCCATTTAAACCCGGCCCTATTGTTGGAGATTTACAGAAGGCTGGTATCCCTGCAGCTATTAAAGAAGGTAAGGTTACAATTAAAAAGGACAAGGTCGTTGTTGCTGCTGGGGATAAGATACCAAAGGATGTAGCACAGATGATTACGCGCCTTGAAATATATCCTATTGAAATAGGTATGTCTCTTCAAGGAGTATTTGAAGATGGTAACGTTTTCAAGCCTGATGTATTGGATATTGATATGGATGAGTTTGTAGCAAGAATGCAACAAGCTTCAAGTAATGCATTCAACCTTGCAGTAAAGGCTGCATGGATTAGTAAAATAACTGTTAAGCCATTGTTGACCAAGGCACATAGTGATGCCCTTACACTTGCCATAGAAAAAGGCATACTCAACAAAGAAACGATCAAGCATTTGATATCAAAGGCACATAACTCTATGACTTCACTGACATCTCAGATAAAAGATGGGCTTGATGAAGATTTAAAGAAAAAAACGACATAAGATGAATAGGAGGCAAAAGAAATGGAATACATATACAGTGCAATGCTTCTCCACTCAGCAGGTAAAGAAATTACTGAAGACAACGTAAAGAAAGTTCTTACTGCTGCTGGTGTGAAGGCCGACGCTGCAAGAATTAAGGCGTTAACCGCATCTCTTGATGGAGTAGACATTGAAGAAGCAATCAAAACAGCTGCAGTTCCAGTAGCTGCTGCACCAGCAACATCTGAAAAGCCATCTTCTTCTGAAGACAAGAAAAAAGAAGAAAAGAAGAAAGAGGAAGAAGAGGAAGAAGTTTCAGAGGAAGAGGCTGCAGCAGGGCTTGGCGCATTATTTGGATAGGCTGTCCTACATCGTTGTTTTTCCGACAGATGACTAACAATATCCTCCCAATTGGGGGCGGTACGATGTTGTCCATACGTGTTGGAAGAGCAACTTTTCCCCTAATTTAAATTTTTTTAAAATATTTTTTTATGATGGGTATTGCTAGCTTTTAATTATTCTACTAAACGCTTTGGTTAAGGGTATCCGCCGACTTTGAGACTAGGATCTCCAAGCAACGTGAACTCTTCAATTGTGAAAAAATCTTTTCCGACGTGGTTTATATAATCACTTTGTGCCTGCGTGAGCATTTCCCCTACTGTTACTCCTTCTTCATATGCTTTGAAGAAATGAACATCTAAATATCCCGCACCGGCGTATACTCCATCTTTATCAACATACGTGTATGCTGATCGTGTAGCACCAATTGTGGCAATACTCCCTCCGTTCTCCTCCTTAAGGAAACACCATGCAAAACAGGGGAGGTGATCTGAAGGGGTGTATCTTGCCTTGGGGAGTAGATTGAATAGTGTTGCCACTGCCCCATAATAATCTTTAAGATCTGTTATATTGAAATCAAGTTTTGCTGTTAGGCATGCGTCAAAGAAAATAATCGGGAGCTTATGCTCGTTTCTGGTATATTTGATAAATGGCGTATAATATAATGGCTGGAGTATCCCCATTTTACTTCTAATGGCATTGGGTCTATAGGTGCCCCATCCATGTTCAAACCCATGACCTGCATAGCTAACAAACCCTGCTCCCTTTTTTATTGCCCTGTTAAAGGAAAATGCATTTAGATTATGCTTGGAGGACCACAGTTTCACCTGTTCGAATCCGGGGAGTTGCTGTCCTACCTTTTTATTTGTTATTTCTCCTTCATAGACAAATGGTGGGGAAAATTTTGATAGGGGAAACGTGTCTCCACCGGCCAATATTATTTTTTTGAACCAGATCTGGTTGTAGGTGACTTCCTCATAGGTAATGATTTTGTTTACAATTGAGGTGAGTTCCTCCTCAGTTGTACAGGGAATTCGTCCTATATCAACGTCAGCATAGAGGTCTACATCGTCAATGTTTCCAACCGATTCTGGTGGAAAACCAGCATATTCCGCCTCTCCAAAAACATCATTGCCGTTTGCATCCCAACTGCAAAAGTTAAAAGTTTTATCGTATACGTCTGCATAGTAAAGATCGCAAAGGATTCCGTTTCCATGATGCCCTGTCCAAGGGTATGCATCTGTGGTTCTGATGGGTAATTTTTTAATATCTCCTATCAAAAGTACATATTTGGTGTCCCATTCCTCTATAGCATATTTGACAAAATATTTAATTTGCTCCTGTTCATCTCGTCCATCAAACTCGCTGTAGATATCCTCAATGGTTTTTAGGGTTGTATTCATTTTATGACTGTTCTTATGATTGATCAAGGGCGTTAAACTACTGGAAAATTGTGATGGGGTAATGATAACAAGATCATATTTTGCATCAGCATTTGCATTGGTAATCTCTGGTTCTTTGTATGTTATGGTCGTTTGTATGTTATCTATATGTTTGATGGTGTTTTCCAATGGAGTATACTGCACGGGATATGTGTGTATTGAGAGATACAAGACATGTTCTCCATTTTTATTTAATCCTGTACCCTCTGTATAGCTAAACCAGTTAGTTGGATATGGGTTATTGCTGTTGTATATCTCCTGATTGATTTCTTTTTTGATAGGCAAATTATTGTTTATGTCTTGACGTGATGGTACGGGTTCCACTTTTTTTTCAATGATTTTTATTTCAATATTTGAGGTCGTACATTTAATGTCTGTTATCTCTGTTCCCCATGGAAATTCAAAGATCTTGGTAAAGACAGGAAGTCTAGGTTCACCCGGCATTGTTACACAGGAGGTTTCCTCCTGCATATTGATTTTTGCATATTCTTCATTTTCGTCTATGATGGGTGATGAAAAATGTTTGTAGAAGGTTATAGTTTTGATGTCGGATTGGTTATTTTCTGCATGTTCTGCTAAAGTTGATGTTATAGTAGGGGCAATAGCAAGCCCAATTAATAAAATCAGTATCTGTAAAATAATTTTCTTCCTATGATTGTCCCTATTTGTCATGTTTGCCCCCTGGCTGAAATGTCTAAGTAAGTAATCATGATATTTTATATTTAAATATTCCTATTTTATTTCATATTGATATTTTTAGTTTTGACTTATTTTGATGTGGATGATTTCTTTTTTAGTATTTTGCAGGATTATATATGTATTTTATTCATACCCGCCAATTTTAAGACTGGGGTCGCCAAATAGCACATGCGTTTCTATGATTTTACAGTCATATCTGTCTGAGTAAACCGGGAAATTGTTCACATAATCTGCTATGGTTTGCCCGTAAGTTTCCCCCAGAAAATCAATATTCTCCTTGTTGTATAATCTAAAAAATTGGGTTTCAAACCATCCATCAGATCCTTCTATACAGTCAGGGATATCGTTGCCATTGTGATCTCCAATATTTACGCCACCGTATCCTATGCTGCCTATGGATGCTATGGCACCGCCACCGCTCTTCTTTACAAAGAACCAACTCCAGCATTCTGGGATCCAGGTTGAAAAAAGCCATGATTTTTTAGGATTTTTGAGGAGATTGAGTGGTGTAACATCGAACTCGCTATTATGACAGCCACCTACTAGTAAGATAGGGTACATTCCATCATTTGAAAATTTTAACATATCTTTGTTGAAAATTCCCTCGGTCCAATTTTTGTAGTCTCCATTTACATGAGTTCCCCAATTTCTAGGGTTACCATGGCCGACAAAATATAGAAAACCAGCACCTTTTGAAATTTCGTTTTGAATATTTACAGTTGTAAGATTACCAATGGATGCCCATATTTTCACTGCGTCAAATCCTTCCATGATATCTAAAGCCTTCTTGTTTGCTTCTTCCCCTTCATTGTAATCTGTTCCCTCTTCCCAACTTTTATCAAAAGTATCACCACCGACAACTATCATTTTGTTGAACCAATCAGACCCATAGGCATTTTCCTCATAGTCGATTATCTTTTTTACAAGTGTTTTTACTTCAAAGCCATACATGCATGCAAGTCTGCCAACGTATACATCGGGAGATAGATCAACAGCATCTTCCATTGCTTGTTGTGCAGGGTAGGGCCATTCACCATAAACGCCGTCTTCATCAGAATCCCAATTTGAGAAGTTCCCTTCAGAATCATATAGATCTGCATAGTAAAGATCGCTTATGAATTCCAATTCTTCATATGTCCCTCCAGTATCTGTTTCCAAATGGGTATATCGGATAGGCATTTTCCTAAAGTTTCCAACCAGCATGACATATGTAACGCCCCAATTTTCCTTTGCATCTTTGATGAAATATTTGATTTTTTCTGGATTGTCTCGTCCTTGTACTGGGAAGTAAAAACTATCATATATTTCGCTAAGAGTTACAAGTTTAGTTGAAATACCTCTGCTGTTTTTGTGTAAAACTAAAGGTTCAAGAAGGGATGCATACTTGTCATAGGAAATTATGAGCAAATCGTATTCGTCGGGGAGCACGAGAGGATTTATTGGCTCTTCGTAAGTGATTTCCAATTTCATAGATTTGGCAAATTCTATGCTATCTTTAGATGGAGTGTATCTGATAGGATTCAATTGCACTGTCAAAAATGTTGTAGGTTTGTTGTTTCTGTTTAATCCTCCGGAAAGTTTATAGGAATACTCACTTTTTGGGAATAATTGATTGCCGTTGTAGATTTCTTCATTTTTTTCTAAGTCTACTATATCCTCTTTATAGTTCCATGAAATTGGTTTCGATGCATAAATAAGCTCTTTTGTAAGATGCATTTCCTCTGTTTTAGAGCAGATGCAATTTATCTCATTAATGCGGGTGCCTAAAGGAAATTCAAAGGTTTTTAAAAAAATTGGTAAGATAGGTTTTCCGGTGCTTTTTATGAACGAATTTGCTTCTTTAAGTCGAATATTTAAAAATTCGTCGTTGTCTTTTATTTCAGGCATTGAAAACTCTCGAGAAAATTCTGCTGTTTTATTATTTGGTGTCTCTGTTTGCTTATGATTTGATTTGATATAAACTGCGCTAATACTACTGGAAATTAGTGAAAGTGTTAAAAATATTACAAAAATTGTTGAAATTTTTACCTTTTTCATAATCTATCTCCTTTACATATTATTAATAATTCTTCATTATAAAAGCTTTTAGTAATATTATTTAATTGGGCAAAATGTATTTATATGGCAAACGTATTCATGGTTATTGTTATCGTGCTTCACTGTAGCATAATATTAGGATGGGCCGTATAGATGAAGAAAGAGAAAAAGAAAATTTCAATACCAGAGGATATACCTATTGTCTGGGTAAATATCACCTAGTTTTTACTTGCCAGATGGGAAGGGGTGAATAAGTAGCTTGATATTTCTAGAGAAGGAAAAATAAATAATAATTGGAGAGTTCAATTCTTTTTCTGCCCAGCGAGAAATCTTGCACGTTGTCCAACAACAAAGAGTTTAGCAATGGATGTTATTTCATCTGCCTCTTGCTTGCTTGATACTTGTCCTACAATCATCATGGTTATCTAGTTACAGTTTTGTTGTTAAGCTTATTAGCGGTTTATTGTACAATTATTATCCAGTGTCTTTACAGTTGTTATCAAAAAATGAGATTACATCCATGCATCTAGGCCTTTTTGTTCCGTTGCTTCTATATTTGAGAGGCCAAATGCACCCTGAATGTAGTTTTCAATCATCTTTTTGTACCACTTAAGATCGATTTCTCCAACATCCTCTAAAAGGTCCATTGGGTACATGTAGTCAATAGGTTTTACGCCGCTTTTTGATGGTTTTGCAATGTCTGGAAGTGGTTTTTTTGTTACTACAAACTTTAGTTTAATGCGGGATTTTATGGGTCGGCCAAGAAGTTTTTCCAATGCTTTAGCACGCTTTCCAAAAGTCGACATTGCACCATCTTGATTTGTCTTATATTGTTTTGCAGGTTTGACTGATTGAATCAATGTTAGGTCATC
>CAYLOF010000045.1:0-9634 GCA_964385215.1 uncultured Thermoplasmatales archaeon | reverse complement strand
ATTTGAGCGAACGCAGTGAGCGGAAATGAGTGGTACCCGAAGCGCAATTTGACACAAGAAAATATCGTTTTCATCTAAACAATTGACAGTTAGTTTTGTAGTTGGCAAATCTGTCTGTACTGAACGAAATTTTATTGATTTTGTTAACTCAAATTTATTCATCACGTTTTTAACAAATAAATCAATCCATATCTCATCATCTTTATACACAAAAAATGTTGCCTCCATTTGGATAAGGGGGGGAAAATATTGTTCAGAGGTCTCATAACCTAATTTAATAACTGCATTGAAAAACTCTGCGCAATCATATTGATTTTCAAATAATACATCGATATCTTTTGTTGCATCTTTTATTCCATAAAAGCTCAATGCAGAACCACCAATGAGATAAACATCTATTTCTTTTGTTAGAAGTTTATCTACCTCCATTAGTTCGTTTTTTATGTAACTCCAGTCTTGAGTATTATATCCGTGTTCATTCATAATTACCCAGCATATAACTGTTCTAATTCTTCTATGTATTCAAATTTTAATTCAGGTGATTCCTTTTTATTACAGAAAAAATCAAGGACTGAAATCATTGCCTTTTTATCGTAATAGTTTCCTTTTGACTCAAATTCATTCTTAGTATCAATATGTTTCTTATAAAGATACGCTAAATAACGTAATTGAGTTGGATCCTGTCTCCGAGAAATTACGGTTAAAAAAGCATGATCCCAGATATTTAATTTTCTATGAGTATAGAAAAAAAAGTTATCCGCAGATAATAATTTTAATCCATATCTTTTCAAAACCGCTGCACCCGTTTTTTTGAAGTTTGTTTTTTGTATACTTTTTTGAGATTTTATCAGAAACTCTATTCCATTTAGCCAGATAAGGGCTGCATTTGTATCAAGAGATTTAGTTATTTTTAAAGCCCTGAATTCTTCATATGATTCAAGAAATTTCATTAACTCTTCGTTTATTTTGTTTAGTTCCCAGATATGTTCATTTGTAGTTTTTTCTTTATTTTGCTTTTTTATAATCGCAAGTTTGTGAAATTTGGATAAATGCCTTTTTGTGTTTCTTAAACTAATACCAACAGCATCTGCTATGCACTTAGCCGTATTTTTGTTATGAAGCAATGTCAATAAAATGTTCAAAGATGTTTCTTTAAAAATACCTTTATTTACTAAGTGAGGATAGTTTTCAATTAACGTATTTAGATAGGATGCTAAAGGTATAGCTGCCTGTTGAATTAATATCTTTCTACCTTTATTTTTTTTTGTTAAGAATCCCAACTTTTCTAATCTATGAATGCTAGTGTAAATTGTTTTTCGTGCCACTCTTTTTTTATATTCTGTTTTTATTTTTTTTTGTATCTCTACTGTTGTAATATGTTCATGTGAAATTTGAAATATTATTAGATCCAACTCATTCATATATGACATAATCAGAGAACATTATTTAAATATTTCTTTATTTTTGTCATAGTTTAGTTTTTTTTACACCCTGTCGGGTTCAAAAGGTGGGTTGAACCCTTTTTTGTTATACTGTATAACAAAATAATTTTTGATAAGTACATAAGAGCAGATCGAATTAGCTTGTTCTACCTAGCTGAGCTACAAGCCCAAAATAAAGAGATGCGCCAAGATCAAATATTGTTTATTAATGTTTTTCTTTCAATACTTTCTTCACTTCCGAATCATCTACACTGGATATGTATTCGGCATCAATACCATCGGTGATATATACATCTTTGCCGGCATGATATATCATTATTCCATCCTTTTTTGCCTTTGCACCATCTATCTTCAAAATAAGAGGTTCCTCAGTTCTTACTCTTCCGGCTTCAACAGCCTTTTCTATACTTCCACTGAGATGTACCTTCTTTCGATCAACGGGATACAGCCCACCTTCAACAATCATATCTGCTTCCTCCTCTGTAACTGGATAATAAAAATTATCTATGTCTGCAAGAGGAAGATCGTCCAGATTCACATCAATAGAGTGGGCATATGTCGCTCGAATCATTCCCCCATCGATCTGATATCTACCTCTTTCATCGGTAGACGCCATTGCTTTTATATGGTGGACACGGAGCCATTTGAAGCCTGACCTGCTTGTGCCTATTGCATCAATTAGCAGAGAAATATCCACCCAGCCTTTCCCATCCATCATCAATCCAAGTTTCTCAGGGAAATGACGCAATGCACCAGCCAGAATATGGCTTAAAGAGCTGAGCTCCTGGTCATTCATCAAGAATTTTCCATCTTTATTACAAACCGGGCAAGAATCGCCACGGTAATATCCATGTTCTTTGCATTCTGCTAACATAATCTCATACCTGTAATCTAAATGTTAAGTATAAATTTTTGTACTAATTCGCTATTACATAATTGGTGAATCATTGGAACAAGAGGAGATGAAAAAATTAGCGGCAGAAAAGGCAGTTGAATACGTTGAAAGCGGGATGACTTTGGGACTTGGCACAGGCTCCACTGTTGAGTACGCCCTTAAAAAACTAGGCGAGATGGTAAAAAATGGGCTAGATATTAAAGGCATACCAACATCTATGCATACCAGAAAGATTGCTAAAGAGGAAAGTATTCCTCTCACAACCATAGAAGAAAATCCAGAGATTGATCTTACTATCGATGGCGCAGATGAAGTCGACTCTGAACTTAATCTTATAAAAGGTGGCGGAGGGGCTTTAACAAGAGAGAAAATTGTTGCATATCATTCAAAAAGAGAGATTATAGTCATTGATGAAACAAAGGTTGTTAAAGTATTGGGAATTGACTTCCCCCTACCAGTAGAGGTTGTAAAGTATGGTTGGTCTTCAACGAAAAATAAACTTGAAGAATTTGGTTGCAATGTAAAGTTGAGAAAAATCATGAGAGATCCATATATAACAGACAATTCCAACTATATTTTGGACTGCGAATTTGAAAGGATAGATGATCCTGAACAGCTTGAAGTTGATATCAACAATATCCCTGGCGTTGTAGAAAATGGGTTATTTATTGGCCTGACTGATGATGTGATAGTTGGAAGTAAACAAGGGATCAAGACCCTTACCAGATAGATATTTACAAAATAATCAACATATCTAATGGAATTTGAAAAAAGAATATGCCTATCCTAATTTGAACAAATACAAAAAAGTAGTATTTTATTTGACAAATTTAAAGTCGTAAAATGCCGGTAATATCATGGCAGCCCCTATACATGAAAGTGCAGTCATCAGTACAATAACAAGAGCAAATTGCTGAAGAGCTGCAATATTTACAAAGAAGATGGCAGACATGCCCGCAATCGTTGTAAATGCTGCTTCGACCAGCGATGATCCTGTTTTTTCAATTGCAATTTTTGTGGCATCCATCTTAGATAACCCTCCTTCCATTTCTTCCCTAACTCTATGCGTAATATGTACTCCATAGTCTATACCAATACCAATCATAATAGATGCTATAGAAATGGTCATAACTGAGAGTGGGATATCAAATGCTACAAGAAATCCTGGTTCCCACAGTAGAACAAAAGCGACAGGAATCATCGTTAAAAATCCATATATGGATGAATTGAATATTAAAATCAACGCCGCCAATACTAGCAACAACGCTATTATCATGGAGCGGGTTTGTTCATCGGTCAATTTTTTGTTAATTGCAACATTTATGGCATCCTGGCCAGTAAGCTGAGAGACATGACCATTATGAGGTATGACCGTAGTCGATGCAATGTAGTTGACCTTATTCACTAAATCTTCACTCTCCTCCATGCTCATTCCCATTGGAATATAAACAAGAATTAGTGTTTTAGAAAAATCCTCATCAACCAATCCCTCTTCAGCTATAGCGTCAAACACAATCGTATCTACATCCACAAGCTCACCCAATCTTTCGATTATCTCATCTCTCTTTAGAATTTCATTTACCTTTTTTAGTTCATCAGCTATAGAATAGAGATCAACCCCCTCTTTTCTCATCTCCACTTCCATATCATATATTGCATCTATGGTTTCAGGATGTGTAAGTCCTTGAGGCGCTGTTTCAACCAATAATCCATTAAAGTTTGCCCCACCAAAGTTATTAGAATACTCTTGCAATTTCTCTAGTTCAGGTATGCCAGAGGGAACCATATCTAAATAATTGACGTCAGTCTTTATTTGAGGCATAACAATTATAGACATCACTGCAAAAAAACAGGCTATAACAACAACTCTTCTCTTGTTTAAAAGAATAAACTTTGCAAGTTTTTCCCAACTAGGCGTCTTGTTATCTTTCTCAAAATTCAATATTAATGAAAGAGCAGGAGCCAACAAAATTGCGGAGATAAAGCAGAACAGAATTCCTATTGCAGAGCCAAAACCAAAGATTACCACCGGTGACATGCTGGATATCATTAGAGATGCAAATCCTATTATTGTAGTAATTGTAGAAAGTAAAATCGCTTTACCTGTAGAATTAAGTATTTTTTCCATCCTTTCTATCTTATTTTTAACTGATTGCTCTTCTGCAAATCTATTCATAATGTGGATTGAATAATCCACACCCAAACCCAAAAGTAGTGCCACTATCGAGACAGAGATAAGAGTTAATTGCGGCTGAACTATACCTAAAACACCAAACGTTAATGCGATAGCATATGCTGTTGGTAAAAGAGCAATTAGAATGCCTTTAAAGTTCCTATGAAATATGAACAGAACAATGGAAACCAAGAGTATCGCAACGAGGAAAATGGTCTTAAAATAGTCCATGCTAGCTTTTTGGATTGCCTCTTGCATTGCAGCAGTGCCTGTCACAGTCATCTCTGAATAAAAGGTCCCTCTATGATCGATGGAATACTTAGTTTGCTCCAATAACTCATTATAATCTACATCTCCAGAGAGTTGTAATAGAATTACAGCGACGTCATACGTATTTGTAAAGAGAGAACCTTTCAGCTCTTGGATTGTATATCTTGACATATACCTCGAGATGAGATTTTCGTCATCAGGGATTTCATTTTTTCCGGTACCACCCAGTCCGCCTATGACAGATGGTTTGGCATTCTCCTTTTTTATGTAGGACGCTAGACTTCTTACAGAATAAATACCGTCCAATTTACCTTCATCGCTTTCAAATTTGTTTACCTTTGGACTGGAGCTGACTCGATCCATTTCCTTCAAAACTTCTGGGTCACGAATGTCGTCTGCCTCAACATAAATTATAATTGTAGATCCAATTTGAAATTCCTTATCTATTTTCATCCACAGCTGTGTTGTTGGATCATCCGGAGGGAGGAAAGTAGCTAAGTTCGATTCCATGTAAATATTGGTTGCCTGAGAACCTATGAGAAGCGTAATTATGGTAAACACCAGTATAACCGTTCTTGGCCGTTGTACCAATAGTTTTGCCAATGGTTTAATGTTCATGCATCATCTTCTCCTTCATAGATCTTGATCTTGACAGGTTTATGTCTTTTTGTATTGCCCTTTGAGGGCATAAGATTTGCAATTTTGTTTAGTTTATCCTCTATTTCATCTGCGTATCTTTTTAAAAGATTTACAGGAGGAATTGCATAATATATGTAGGGGTTTTTTCCTATGCTATCATTTTTAATTTTTTTCCTATAAATCAACTTTTGATCATACATTTTTGAAAGGGTTTCTCTCACGGTGCTTGGATGAAGTCTTGACCCTTTTATTATCTGTTCAGCCTTCGCCCCGTCTTTTCTAAGGAGGAGAATATATATGCGCGATCGTGCACGCGATTTCAATACCTCACGCACTGCCAACTCTACGCTTTTATCCCTTGTACTCCACATTTTCCTCATTAGTACTACACCAAATTTATTTATTTATTTTAATAATAACGTGACTTTGCAAGTTTAAATAGTTTTCTATTTTGTCGGGGGAAAAACGACAAAACATTTTACATATTTATACACACTACTCAAATTTTTAGCTAACAGGAGAAAAATTAGTAATATTTTTTCATATTATATCGCCAGAAATCCGATTAAATTGGAGGGTGTTTTGGCATTAGTTAAATCCAGAATTTTATCGGGGGTAAATCCGATTAAATTGGAGGGCATCGTAGTGTTAGGGTATTTGGACAGAGCGGTGTAAAACTTTGGGTATTGAAGATCAGAAGATAAAAAATAGTCTTGCTCACCAATCCCAAAAACGCTTCTTATTGCTTTCGCTGATTTTAATATAATATCATGAGTAGATTAAATTCATAATTTTTCTGAGAATGATTTTATCATTACCAAAAACATTAGATATACACGTTATCTCTACCTTTTTGATGGATGTAAATAAGAAAAAAAGAAAGGAGTTACTACCTTTCTATTTCAAAAGCTATCTTCATTTCTGCTCTGTATAAAGTAACATTATCGCCTTCTACTTTCACATCAAATTTTGTAACCTCTGCCCTTCGTATCTTCTTCACAGTTTCTGATGCTTCGTTTACTGCATTTTTTGCAGCATCGCTGAAACTCTTATCTGAAGTTCCAACTATATCTATTATCTTATAGATTCCCATTTTACCAAATCACCTATCAAATTGAATAGGCTACTGCATTATTTAACTTTCCGTCAGAACATTATTTTTCCTATAGGATATAGAGGTAAGGAACAATAATGCTTTAAAAACTCTGATATGCATTACCCTGCTTGGACAGTAAGGGATAATGTAGTTATTTTAAAATAGAGCGTACATGCAAGTCATAAAAAATCAAAAAATGACATGCTATCTATGAGAAGAAATTTCATCTAAATGGTAAAATCAATGATGTGCATAACTACATAGTTTTTAGAGAAAACCTTATGTCCACGTTCATGTCTTTCCCATGTGGATTACCATGGATGAAAAAACAAGGATAGAAAAAGACATTGTAATGTTCGAAGAAAATCTTGATAAACTAAAAGATAAAAAGCCTGAACAGTTAGACAGTAAAATCGTGGAATTAGCCTCTCAATACTATGAGGATTCAAAGTACTATGTAAGCAAGGAAGATTATTTTACCGCTTTTGGATGTATAAACTACGGGCATGGTCTATTGGATGCCATTCTAAAGTTTTAAAAACATGTCTTCTGGTTATGTTTGTGAGGAGGTTTACAGTATATGAAAGTTAATGGAAACATAAAAAAGTTCTACTATTATGCCTTTCCCATACAGGCAGTTCTAGTGACATGTAACGATGAAAAGGGAAAAACCAATGCCATCACAATAGCATGGCATGCCCCAATTTCAAAAAATCCTCCATTATATGGTATTTCTGTGGCACCTAGTAGATATTCTCATAATTTGATACAAAAGACAAAGGAATTTGTTGTAAACTTTGCTCCTTACGAAATAGTAGACAAAGTGAATTTCTGTGGAAAAAACAGTGGCAGAAATACCGATAAAATAAAGGAAGCGAATCTTACCTTAGAACCTGCTCAAAATTTAAAAACTCCAATTATAAAAGAATGTTTTTCTCATTTGGAGTGTAAACTTTATGATACGTTGACATTAGGAGATCATACTGTATTTATTGGGGAAGTAGTAAACGTAATGGTTGATAAAAATGCATTCACAGATGATTTGCTAGACAACAAGAGAATTAAACCCACTTATTACGTTGGAGGAAATGTCTACACGACCATAAGCAAAACTAAGGAACGCTACTAGTCGAATAATATTTTAATTTCATCACCGGGTTTTATTCCAAATTTTTGTGCAGCATTTCCATGGTTAATTCCAATTTCCGTTAGATCACTGCTGCCAATAGTTACAAGATATTGCCTCCTTTTTACAAAGTTATATGATTTTACAAAAGGCAACTCACGTCGCCTGCCACTAATAAATACAGTGATTTTTTTATCATAATCTAGAGCATCTCTTAACTTGGCACCATCAATATTCGTTATAATGTTTCCAAATGAATCAATATAAATAACTTTACCAGTAGCCGTTTGACTTATTATCTCAGCGCTTCCAAAATCCAGGTCAACAAAGTCATCTATCTGTCCACCTATTTCTTCAAAGGGAACGCCATTGATTATTTGTGCTGCTGTGGGAGCAAATACATCTCTACCATGAAATGTATTCGAGACAGAATCAGATAGATACATTTTGTTTGAAATCTCGTACACGACAAAATCTCCTAGAAAATGTGCTGTTGGCAATAAAAGACCATTGTCTGGACCAATCAATATCTGGCTCCTGGTTGCAATTACTATACCTTTCCTTTCCGTACCTACGCCTGGATCAACAACAGCTACATGAACCGTCCCATCGGGAAAATAAGGCGCGCATGTGCGAAGGACAAAAGCCCCCTCACGAATATTGTGAGGTGCTATATCATGGGTTATATCAACATACCTAGCATTTGTAAGAGATGAAACTACTCCTTTCATTTGAGCAGGATATCCGCTTTTCGTTTTGAAATCAGTAAGAAACGTTATGATTTTCATCAAATTAGCCTCACTTATCCAAAATATACTAATCGATTATTAACATAGCGACTTTTCGCATTATTTTGACGTTTTTCACAAAGTATTTATGTTAGAAGCATACATAAATATAATGGATGGAAGAATTAGCGAAAATGAGATATGATAAAAGTGATACGGAGATTCTAGCTGGGGCATGGGATACAACTGGTAATAAACCTATGAAATGTCCTAAATGTGGAAAAAATATGATAATTGTACAGGTGGAGCCAGTATATGATGCAGATAACGCATACGTTCCATATGATACAATCATAGAATGTACCTCTTGCCCATTCAAAATAAGAGCAGAATCGTTTACACTACTTGGAGGTGTAAAGGACTTCAGTTTGAATCATGTAGAAATAGGTAGTTGGTCTCCAAGTGGGAGTAGAGTTTTATCCGATTATGAACATGTGCTGGATTATGACCTTTTAAAAGAGCTGAAGGAATCCGAAGAACTTGTAGAGTTTTTGGTTGTGAATAAACATGTCGTAGAAGTAATCGGGTGAAAAAGGATTTGATTTAGCCCATAGCTGCTCGATTTTTAGTTTATGGCATATAAATTTTTGAAGTGTAAAAATAGCATTTTGACAAAATAACACAGAGTGTTTATATAGTGTAACATGAAGAATTTATTACTGGATGGAAGCTATGAACCGGAAGCTTGTGGAAAAAAAGAAAACTGTTCCAAAAGAAATCTCTATAATCTGGGTTAATATAATCGAACCTCTTTGTTAGGAATACATCATACCATCATATTCTTCGGATTCTTGTCTTTTTGGTCCTGAGCGGTGTTTTATAAATTTTTTCTGTCGTTTTTTCCCAATGAACTTAAAATCATGTCTTCGTAATCGTATGTATGTTTTATCTGGGAGGGGCTCTAACTGAACTATACCTTTAACTTGAAATTTTTGCAGAACCCTCATGATACGTTCTCTTGACACGTGCAAACTCTCTTCGATTTCCGACACCGCTATTGGATATGTTTTTTGTAGAATTTTGATGATTTGTTCTTCAATTGTGCCAGTGGTAATTTCTATCATAAATATCTAATCCAATCCTATGAATAGACAGCAGTTTTTCCATATTTATTCATAGGCACGCATACCTTTTCCTTCCTTCTTGAAAAGATTCAATGCATCCTTTCTTATTTCTGGAGGATACCCATCCGGAAAATCAATACA
>CAYLOF010000044.1:0-9662 GCA_964385215.1 uncultured Thermoplasmatales archaeon | reverse complement strand
CAGTAAAATGGCTGGCCAAGTAAGTTGCACGGCTGTGACGGAAATTGTGCGGATTCACCCTTTTCTTCAATCCTATTTTCTTTGCCAAAGAAGCGAGCATTATTCTGGCATTTGGATATTTGATTAACTCATTCCTGTTTCGTGTTCCAATCGCAACCCAGATGGGGGCATCAGGATTATCCCTAAGAGGATGAATATCTAACCATGATGCAAGATAGGGAACGGAAGAAATCACCCTGATTCGCCTCATTCCTGTCTTTCCGTTTACCAAAATTTTAGCACCGTATTTGTCAAATGTGGCATGCTTGATTCTCATAGTCAGGATCTCACTTATTCTGCACCCGCTTTCATAGAGGAGAGATATCAAGGCTTTATCTCTCAGGTTGCCGGCGGCGTTAATCAGTTTCTCAACCTCTTCACTGGTCAAAAGGTCTTCAGGCAGTTTTTGATTTTTCTTCTTAAAAGTGGTTTTCATCCATTTGACTTTTTTAGGATATTCCTCATCTCCGTTAAGCCATTTATAGAACTTTTTCAGGATGACCTTGTAATCGTGTTTAGTCCAGTCAGCATACTCCTTTTGTTCAATCTGGCGGACAAGTTTCATGATCTCTTTTTTTGTAGCTCTGGTAAAAGAAATATCGAGCCACTCGGCAAGTTTTCGAAGCGTATTAACATATTTTAGAATCCTTGTTTTTGTAAGCCCTGAAGAAAAAGCATAGTCCTGGAATTCCAAAATAAGCTCTTTGTTTTTCTTTGAAATTTTGCTTCTCTCCAGACTTTTCAATGCCTGTTCCATTCTCCGATTTACCTTATGTACATCAAAACTCTCCATGTATATCCCCTCGTTTTTGAGGGATATTAAAAAAGAGGGCGTGTAAATTGCATATTGGAGCCTTCGGAGAACACGCACACTTAATTTAATATCCCCCTTTTACACACAGTTCATTTCAAATTGTTCAAAAACTGTTGTAAATAATA
This sequence comes from uncultured Thermoplasmatales archaeon, assembly GCA_964385215.1. Lineage (GTDB taxonomy): Archaea > Thermoplasmatota > E2 > DHVEG-1 > DHVEG-1 > DAOWHD01. Next base: position 8,684 of record CAYLOF010000044.1, on the reverse strand, counting down.
TTGATGTTTTTCAAATAAATAGATGCTGAGTGTAGATTGCAAATAGTGCAAATCCTTTTGTAACTAATATTTGGGTGAATTAGAATAAATGACTATGTAACAGCTAGGTAAAATTACTCATTAATCTCGATAATTAATATTTTTTGAGAACTTGCTCAATATTGTAGGGTAACTTGATATTTTTTTGAAAATATCCGCAAATTCCATTGCATAATAATCCCGCAGAGATCGCTTTAAAAGAACTGGTGATCAAGAGAAAAATCAGTTATGGGACAAAAAGTGAAAATGGCAGGATTGCTTGGGAGAACATGATGACCATCATGGATACTTGCAGAAAACATAATGTAAGTTTCATGAAATTTGTAAAAAATATATTCTCAGGAAATTATATTATGCCAAGATTATCAGCATTTATCTTGGAAAAAAACAAAGTTCAATCATAAAAGTTATGGAGAACCATCATTTTTGAGTCTAATAGTTCATCAATTTTGTCTATTTCTCTTTTATTTATATTCTCCAATTCATACAATGCTTCAATAAGTGGCTTAAAAATCTTCCTTTTCTCAAAAGAATTTGGCTGCTCAATTTTTAAATATTTTTTAATTTTTTCAAGAGCGATATCCTTTAGATATTCTATAAATCTCTTATCTATACAAAATAAATTGTAAATGAGAAAACAACTCTCAAATAAATGAGGTTCACTTATTAACTTTTCTTTCATAACTGAAGGATTTATCTTTTTAAGTTGTGATTTGTATAAATCTCTTGTTCCTTTTTCAGAATGCGCTCCAATGAAATTAATTAGAAAGAGAAGATTGTTTACATCCGATGTTTTGGCCTTTTCTATCTTTGAGCACAAATCCTCATTGATTATCGCTCCAAATATCTTGGATTTTTTTTCTAAACTTGAAAAAGATATCGTTTGAATAAAAATAAATATTTTATACAAATCTTTTTCCTCGCTAATTAATTGAACCAAAGAATTCATAGTTTGCTTATTTTGTAGTAGATTTTTTGTGATTGTAAATTTATAATAAAATTCTCTCCGGGAAGGTTTCCATTTTTTATATGGCCAAAAAATTCTGTCTAAATTATAAACAATGTTAGAACGTTCAAATGATGTAATCCGACGCATAAGTTGATAATAATTTATTGGCATACTTTGAAGATACATATGAAGCATATTTAACGGATATTGGTTAGCCCCCCCAGATAATCTATAATTCCTTTGATGTTTAATTATATTTTTTAATAAGTAGAGATTTTTTTTACCCTTTGTAAGGAGAACAGTTTCCATATAAAGCTGTGCAAGTGCAGAGTGGGGAAGAGTATAAAATCCATTTTCATGCCCGATTTCTCCATATTCACTCAATTTATCCAAAGTGGAAGAGTTAAATGATAGTGACCCAAATTTTTCATCTAGAAAAAGTTCAGATACTGATATCTCAAATTGGGAGAAGGGAGCTAAAAACAATAGTGCTTCTGCCACGCCGTGTAGCTTGTATTTATTCTTGAATTCTTTTTCCAAATCCTCAAAATCCTTATTTACAAGGTCATATAATATTTCCATGTCGATTCCTTTTTCTGGCGTCCATGCCCTTAGAAAATACGCCAATATCCATAAGTTTCCATTAGCTTCCTCTTTAATTTTATCTCTGTGCTCCAAAGTAAACTTTTTAAAAACCTTTCTACGCTTATAGTCCTGATTTTTAATATAAGTTGCAATGATGTCATCAGCCAGAGATGAGAAATCAACTTCATTCAAATCTTTTTTATCACATCTATCAAAAATGTCAATTTGCTCTCGGATTAAGCCGATTTTATAAGATTCCCGGGCCGTTAATAGAAACCTTGTTTTCAAATCATTTTTTACAATCCATTCTAAAATTGAAGCAAAATTACGGGATTCTTTGTGAACATCCTCAATTATAACCAATACTTTATTTGCTATATTTTCTAGATAATCAAGACCCCATCGGATAGACTTCCTTTTACCTTCTTCTACTACATCATGAACAGATATTCCATAAACCTTCCACCCTTTGTTCATCAAGTCATATACTATATTTCTGGCAATTACTGTTTTCCCGGATGCGGCGTCTCCTGTTAATAACTGAAAATTATTTGAATCTGTATTCTCTATTTTTTTCCTTAATTCCCCAACTTCGTCCCTTCTGTACATCCAACCCTTTTCAAAATGTTCGTCCAACGGTCCGAGTATTCGGAAATACTCTATACTTTCATAAGGAGATGCTTTGAGCACGTTTTCAAAAGGTTTTAAATATTCAATTCCTTCAAATTGCTCTTTTTTCCTTCCCTTTTCATTGATGATTTCTAAAAAATTTTCTTCATTTTTTCTTGAACAAAAAAGTTCCTGCTCCCCATTTCCCTCAGCACGGTACACAAGAAGCTTGTAGTCCTCGCCAACCTTTTTTACAAATATTGCATTGCCGTACTTCTTGAGCCAAGTATTTAACCGATCTATTCTATCTTTGACATCAAGCCCTTCCTTTTGCTTCCTTGATGTTTTCTTCCTTTTTTTAATATGTTTTAAGTTATCAAAATGTTCCTTCTTCTTTGCCTCCACCTTTTCTTTATATTCTTTTATCCTTTTTTCCTTCAATTTATCTTTTATTTTCTGTTTTTTTACCCTATTTTTTAATATCCTAAAAAAATCATCATATTCTCCATTTGCAACCTCCTTAAATTTGCTTACTATGGAGGAACTCGTGAGTGCAGGTGGATTTCCTCTCTCACACATGAGGTCTCCCATAGCCTTTAAAAACGTCCTATAAGTGGTTCTTACTGTTCCTATTTCATGTTTTAATTTCAATCTCTTCTTTAATTCTTTTACCTCCTCCATCTTTTTCTCTGGAGATAATCCTTTTTTTTGAATCTTTTTTATTTCTTTTTTTAACTCTTCTTTATAATGATCTTTTGGTTCTTCGGTTGCTTTCTTCCATATTGGAATATCAAGCATACCTTTAACTGCTTTCCAGTTTTCTTTGTGTTTAGTAACGATGTAAAAGTCCTTTACGTAGAAAAGCCTCATTGCCATGGTTTGCAAAACCCACTAAGAGTATTTAAATAGATAAGATTACAGATTTTTGTTATGGAGTTACACACAGAACTTGTTTTTAAGAGAAGCGGCGTTTGCAATTCATTAGAGGAAATAAGGAAAGCATCATATAACTCAGGAATATTTAAAATGGATGAAGTAAAACTTTATGTTTGGCCTACAGAAGATTTAAAGGCAGAAATTAAACCATATGAAGATGTTAAAGACTTGGAACCGATAAACGACTGGAAAGGTCCCATACATGATATAAGCATAGAGTTGCCTCTAAAAGATAAGGTAAACAAGAAATTAGATAGATTATACGGACCAGACGAACTATTTCCTCTTGCCGAAGAAAATGCATTGTATTTCGGTATGTGGTGGTCACCAACATCTGAAAAGCCTGAATCCTGGGACTATTACGGATTCTCCTTTTCTGGCAGATCCTTATGCGATAAAAAAGGAGATCAACTCAATAAAGCACTCAATACTTCCGCTACATACGAGTCAGATATGTGCAGCAATTGCTCCAAAGAATCGAAAAATTTCTGCAAGAATCTCACTTCAATACTCAACAAATACTCACTCCCAAAGAAAATAAAGATTACAAGTCATCAGGAGGACTAAAGACTATTTTTTGGTACAGTATTTAAAGAAAAATATCACTTCTTCTAGAAATTTTCTTCGTTGCCCCATATAAAAGAGGGGGCTATTTTTAAAACATGGAAAATCAAAACTTGGAGAGCAAAGGCTGTTGTGTTACTGTCTTTCGCTCTGAACAAATGAAGCAGCCCAATTACATAACCTTCTGCTCTAGCATCATATCTGAAATCCTTTATAACATTTTCTACAAACAAACAAATTTTTCTGTGGATGGAAGTGTTAATATCAATATTTTTGGTCGGTGCGCTAATCGGCTGAATGGTGACGATGACAAACTTTGGGTGGATGGAGGGCGTGTGAAGGATTTGGAGGATATTGTGCTTGAAACTGATAAGAAAAAGAAAAAAAGAGTGAAGAAAAAGGAGGTCAATAAGAATGAAAAAAAGTAGAAATAAAAATGACGCTGGTGACAACACGCTGTTTTTCGATTACATTCTGAAATGTGATCTTTTCAATTCTATGTCAATGAAATGCAATCAATTTATAAATTTTACTAGGGGATAAAGAGATGAAAGAAAAAAATAAAGAAAAAATTGATAAAATTTATGCTGAAATTAGGCAAGACTGGAAACTTACAAATAAAGTAGGAATAGACCTCGTGAAGACCAATATGGAGGAATACAAACATGAAAATAATTACGAAGATAAAATCGACGAACAAATATTATTTGACATTTGTATGAAGATCATTAACGAATTCTTTGATGGTTTTTATCATTATCTAGGCAAACTTGGTACGGATGTCATCCCTAAGGTAATGGAAGATTCTGTGAATTGCAGTATCAATGAAGAGGCTAAAAGACGGATAAAGATAAAAAATAGTGAAAAAGGAGACGAAAAATAAAATGGCAAAAAATATTGTAAAAGTAGCACCCGGTTCAATATCAAATCAAGTAGATGCCTACAACATAAAACATGGTCTCGTCCATAGCAATATACAACATTTTGGCCTGGATTGTGATACCATAAAACATAGGGAGTTTAAGAAGATCGGCGATCGCAGGATTACTTCAATAACCCTAGGGGATTACGGTCTTGGAGGTTCGTCATTTAACACCCAGCGGCTTGCAAGTACCCTAACACCAAAGGTAGAAGAAATATTGCTAAGAAATGAGGAAATAGCTAATGAGCAGGGCAATGAAATTAAAACCATCTATATCAACCTCTACCCTACTGGAACCAGTGCATCAGCGGCGCCTATCGTTGCCACGGCAAGTAAAAAAATAGGAAATGACCCTTTGATTTTCGCTGTGTTGCCTGAAAACCTTGCGGAAAGTTACCAACATATCAGTTGTATTTATTCAATGGCACTCTCGTCATTTTTTTCGACTATCATTTCGCGGGAAGAATTCGCTGAGTCAGTTCCTATGGACACAAGGATTAGAGCCAGGGAGGCTGCAGGAATGAATCCGAGCAAGTTTTACATAACCGCTCAGTTTAGCATGAAACTTTGCAACAGGCTTGCACAAATAATCAGTGGTGTACCATATTCAGAATCTAAACAAGAAACCAAAGATGATGAAGATGACCTGGGTTTCCTTGACGCTGAAGAATCAAGCACAAGAGACATGAGTGTAGAGCTTGAAAGCGCTATTGGGGGACGCCCAGAACTCTTCAGCTTATATTACGGCCACACGAAGGGCAATAACTTCGAAAAATTAGCTATACTGCACCCTTCTGTAATGACGACAGAATATCCAGGAGACCCGCTCATTTTTGCCGGATACGATGCTTCGCTATCTGAGGATGAGGTTGGAAGTGCAATAATGACTGGTCTTGAGATGCAGGGCCTTAAACCGGAGCGCATCTTTTTTACGCCTTCCACCAAAAATGAAATAATAGCACTGATTCCAACGTCTATTCCAGACCGGATTAAAGATTTGATCAGGTTGGTTCAGCGTGATAAACCTCTCAAGGATGTCATGGAAAAGCTGGCAAAAAAGACAATTCTCTCAAACGTATATCCAATCCGCCGGGGTTTTGAAAGCCGAATCATAAAAGAACGGATGGCGCAAATATTCTATCAGGATATTTCAGGTGTCGAGGAGCTGGCAAAAAAACAAGGGTCTTCATCGAGCTGGGATGAGCTGGTTGAGCACAATCTCCTATTTTACCTTGCAGAAAAGCATGGAGTGTACTTAAAACCAATTGGAGGTGATGCTGAATGAACCGGGCCGTGTTGTTGGTTGTTCTCACCATAACACTTCTCCTGTTTATAGGAACCACCTCAGCGGCTGACACCAGAGTCCTTAGCCAGAGAATAGGAGACTGTGAAAACGGTACAGAGCTACATGGGACTGTGACAACTGGTGAGAAGGTAGAGGTAAAAATTTCGGTGTTGATAGCTGAAGAGAAACAGATTGTATTGTTTACGGAGCTGCAGGACTCTGCTTACTACCTTGAGGAAAGCAAAATATCAGAAAACTCTTCTTTGAAGCTGACGCTGCAGCCAGGCACTCACACGATAAGGTTGGTCGGCATAGTTCCCCCTACAGGGGTAGTGGATGGTCAGGAGATAACACTGCTGGGATGCGACAATCTCGGCAGGTACATCACAGCCAGAATAATTTCTCCTTATATCCTGAAAAATTCTGCTTATACATTCATTGCGATATCTGGTGCATCGTGTGCAATCATTGCAGGGTTGTCTGTCTTTCTCGCCACTAAAGGAAAACTTCATAGGGCAAAATCGTTAGTTGAAAAAAAATACGAGAAAAATAGCAAAAAAACCAGGATGAAGCTGAAAACATATCTTGAGAAAATCGCCCCCAGCCTTACTGTTACCCAGAAGAAAGAAGCAAAAATATTAATGAAAGAACTGGGAGAGATTTCAAAATGGCAGTAATGGTAGCCTCCCAAGAGTATTTTGATAGCCTTTGTGCATTTTCATTTGGGTATGCAAGGCTTGATGTCAAAAAGCAGGGAAAAAAGATATTTTCGATGTTTCCCTTACCTTTTTTTCCGCTTTTTTTCCTGCCAATCATCATAGCGGTACTGCTCTGGTTTTTGCTGAACAAGAAAAAGATAAAAGAAGAAATTGAAATCGAAAGTTATCTAACGAAACGCAATGAAGGAATCCTGATCTCGGAAGAGGATGCCCCAGGTCTCCTTAATGGTAAAAAAGAGGATCTCGCAAAACTTCTAGGAATAGCAATCGATAAAATCGTGATTGAACAAGGCGTAACTCCCAATCATATATTCTTCCTTTTGAACAAAGATGACTTTGACATATTCTCTGACGAGGTTCTTGAAACAATAGCGGATAAGCAGGTATGGTTATTCTTAGAGGATAGCGGCCAATCGAAGCTAATGAAAAAGTTTGAAAGAATCGGTAAAGTAATCCTCTTTGACTCAGAGTATATGCAAACCTGCGGTTACCCAAAGCTAATCCTTGGCATTATACCAAAGTTTCTGTCCTTGATATCAAAGGATGGCAATACAACTCTGGACCATATATTTTATGGCATCCCCGACAAATGCACCATCTCGTTCTCCTTTCCAACAGATGTACATGACTCTCTTGCCAGTGTGCTAAAGCATCAGAAATATTTCTGTGCCAACCATAATGACAGTTGCCTGCAGATTACAAACCGCAAAGATTACATGAATGACATCATGGGCCCAGCTAAATACGTAAAATCCGAAACTGAGAGTTTTTTTATCAGTTTCAGGGAGGTCGCATGAAACGAAAGGTTCTTGTATGGTTGAAAAGGCCGTTTCTGCTGGTTTTCTGGTTCTTAAAAAGAATGATATGCCGCCTGCAGCCTGCTGGAAAAAAACTGGTGAGAAGAAGGAAAAGGATTTACGAAACCCATATCGAAAAGCTGTTGAAGTTCCAGAATTCCTCGCCGTTTAACCAGATTTCAGCTCCACCATGGAAACTAAAGGTAAGTGGTGCTTGTTTGGTTTTGGGTAAATATGTTTCATCACAGGTGTACCACTGCGCCCGGTCGAATCGGTGGCAAGAGATATACGGTTTTATTCTCGGAAAGCGGTTCGGAGATTTATTCATTGGCATAACCTTTGTTCCGATAGCGAATATATTACGTTCAAGAGTGGCAGCGTTGCCTGATTACGAGCATGTTCTTCAACTGAAAAGGGAGGTTGCTTCACGTTTTCCAGAGCTTGAGATAGTTTGCACAGTTCATAGTCATCCAAGCGGAGTGTTAATCCCGTCAACGGCCGATAAAATTTGTTTTTTAGCAGACGACCATCCGAACATCATTGTTTCCCCATGTAGATTGCTTTTTGGTTCTCCCATACAAAGACTGGCGGCATTTTATCATTCAGCCGGCAAAGTCAGGAGAATAAAGCTTTTTGAAACTGACAACCGGGATGTGGAGTTGAAAGACATTGATTTCAAAGAATTAGAACCTTCTAAGGAGGAGCTTCTCGCCGGGGGAGAGCTGGCAACTGAAATAGATTTTGGCATCTACAAGATTAGGATGGTTTCCCACCCGAACCTGAGTCTGAAAAAGTTAAGTCAGAAGCTCTCCGAACTGTTCGGGAAAAGAATCGGTTTTGTTCTACTTTACAAAAAAGGGGAAGAATGGGCATATGACCCTGATTTAAAGGTGGTTGATTTCTTTCTGAAAGACTGTGACCACCTTGTTTTTCCTGAAATTTTTGAGGAGGTTGATGATGAATACTGAAGAAGAAATGAAGGGAGAGATTGCCAGATTAAAAAAAGAAATAGAACGCCTGAGGATGGGGAATACAGGCCTTAACCAGGGGATGATAAAGAAGAAGGCCGAAGTGGCCGGGGATATGACGGATATAGGCATCTTTGAGGAAGAGATAAAGAAAATGGGCTTTTCCAACGGTTTTGACAGGGAGGAGGTAAAAGTAACAAATTATTTCTCAGTCAAAGGTCATGGTTTGGAAAAGGGCAAAGTCTGCCGGTGCTCGTTCTGCAGCCTTATCCTGACTGAAGATGAGAAAATCGAAGTGAACAACAAGGTCT